>NZ_KQ968562.1:0-94049 GCF_001578585.1 Sutterella sp. KLE1602 | reverse complement strand
GAATCTCCGTCGTTCACGGCGGAGAGAACGTCAAGGAGAACTCATGGCCGCACCACGCTTTTACGTTGAAGTCGAGACCGAAGCGCTCGACAAGGCTCTCGCCGAGCAGGCGGAAGTCGTCCTGCCGCCCAAGGCCGCCCACCACGCGGGACGCGCTCTTCGTCTGCGAACAGGCGAGGAGACGGTCGTCTTCAACGGAACGGGACGCCAGTGGCGGGGCCGCATCAGATTCGATCAGGACGGCGCCTACGTTGCACTCGACGCGGTCGAGACGCCCGAGGTCGAGCCCCCCGTGCGCATGACGCTCGTGCAGGCGCTCGTATCACCTGAAAAGCTTGACTGGATCGTGGAAAAGGCCGTAGAGACGGGCGTCTCCGAAATCGTGCTGACGCCCGCCGCGCGCAGCGTGACGAAGCTCGCGGGAGAACGTCTCGAAAAGCGCCTTCAGAAGCTTCGCGACATCGCCGTATCGGCCGCCGAACAGTGCGGACGCAACGTCGTGCCCGAAATCCGCGGCGCCTCCTCCTTCAAGGAGGCGATGCTCGGCACGCAGGCGGACCGCAGGCTCGTTCTGGCTCCCGGGGCCGCGCACGGCACGCGGCTGACGGGCGAGGAGAAGTCGGTGGCATTCGCCGTGGGCCCCGAAGGCGGATTCTCGCCTGAGGAGATCGATCTGGCCGAAGAGGCCGGCTGGCTCGCCGTCCTGCTCGGCCCGCGCGTACTGAGAACCGAAACTGCGGGCATCGCCGCAGCCGTCTGGCTCAACACCCTGACGGGCGACTACGGAGAGCGGTAGGCGTCAGGACGCCTGAGCCTTGCCGCGCAGGTCTGCATTGCGGGCGCGGGGAGCGCCCTCGGTCCGTTCGGAGAGTTTGGTCCAGTGCGCAAAGCCCAGCTTGGCGGCATTGCCAGCCCCGCCTTCCGACGCCGACTTGCCAGCGCGGTGAAGCTTTACCGCCGCATCGGTCCTGCCTTCGGCCGCAACGGTAAGAAGGCCGTGCTCGCGCATCACGCGAGCTCCGTACCCTCGATCGTCCTCGAGATTGGCCGCGCCGCTGTACCACTTGAGGGCGCGCCTGACGTTGCCCGTCCGGCGGATCAGATAGGAAAGAATGTCCGTGCCGACCACCATGTTCGCATAGGGATCGAAGGCGGCCTCGGGGCCTCCGAAGGCATCGAATTTCGCCTCATGCACGCTCGTCATGACCTGCATCAGGCCCTCTGCGCCCGCATTCGACCTGGCCGTCGGCTTGAAGCTCGACTCCGTTCCGATGACGGCGAGAATGAGCAGGGGATCAAGATCCCTGGCCTCGCCGATCTCCACGGCCCAGTCCGTGATCTGGCGGGCATCCCGCATCGAGACACGGAAGGTTCTGCTGATGTATTCCGCCACTAGATGGCGGGGGCTGCCTTCATGAATGACGTTGTCCTCGACCGTCAGCTCCTCCGAGGAGGCCGTCGCCTCCTCCCTCGCCGCAGCAGGCGCATCGAGCAGCGACAGGGACGGTGTGACGCCGGAGAGCACGCCCTCGCGCTGCCTGAGATCCGCACGAGCGTTCAGGTCCTCCTGCGCATACGAAAGCGCGGGCGCAGTGCTTGCATAGTCGGAATCCGACCAGAACGCGGCTCCGCCGAGCGTCAGGGCGAGCACGCTCACCGAAACAAGATGCGAGATCCGGAATTGTCGAGGTTGTTTTCTGAAGATCATGAAGTCTGTCTTGTGAGCCGCGCGTCCATGCCGGAGGGGTGGCAGGCGGCGGGGAGAGCGGATGCTTCTCCAGCTCCCGCAGGAGCCTCAAATCCTTTGTAGTGTTCGATCAGGGGGCGATGCTAGCAAAAAAGCTGCCGCCCTTTCAAGTTTTGAAACGCCCGAAAGCATGGTCTGCCTCAAGCTTCGGGCACTTTATACGAGGTATTTACCCTCTCCGGGCATCCGATCCTGCGGGGATACAATGATCTGACCCATCGTTCACGGATTCATCGGACACACCATGAAGCGCAGACCCATTCACCGCGGCGGCATTCTGTCCGCCGGCTACGACGCCAGGGCGCGTCATCTCGACGTCGAGTTCGACACGCACAGGCTCGTGCGCGTCGAGAACATCGGTCCTGAAGCCGCGGACCGCTTTCTCAACTCGGGCTCGCCCGGCAGCTACTGGCGCGACGTCATCGAGGAGGGCTACACCATCCGCGAGATCTCCAAAGCGGAGGGAGACGCTCCCGCCGCAGGGAAAAAGGGCATGGATGACCTGAAGCGCCTTTTCGGCGATCTTTGAAGAGACGGCGCTCGACCGCGCCCGTCCCCCGCTCTTACGACGCGAAGAAGAAGGTGGCAAGCCCCAGGAAGATGAGGAAGCCGCCCGAGTCGGTCGTGAAGGTGAGAAGCACCGATCCGCCCATGGCCGGATCACGGCCGAAGTAGCGGAGGATGAGCGGCACGGCCAGACCGACCACGGCACCCTGAATGATGTTGAGCAGCATGGCGAGGAACATCACGAGGCCCAGCATCCTGCCCTCGGGTGCATCCCAGTAGAGTCCCCAGGCGCACAGGCCTGCGATCGCCCCCCAGAGGATGCCGTTGATGATGGAAACCAGGACCTCCTTCTTGATGAGGTCCGCCTTGTTTGCCTCGGTCACCTGCCCCATGGCGAGGGAGCGCACCAGCAGCGTGAGCGTCTGGTTGCCCGAGTTTCCCGCCATGCCCGCCACAATGGGCATCAGGGCGGCGAGCGCGACCACGCGCTCGATCGTGCCGTCGAAGGCCGAAATCACGCGAGACGCGAAGAATGCGGTACACAGGTTGACGCCCAGCCAGAGCCAGCGGCTTCTGGCGGCCTCCCACACGCTGGCGAAGATGTCCTGCTCATCGTCAAGACCGACGGCCGCGAAGGCGTCCTCCTCGCTTTCCTCTCGGATCACGTCCACGATCTCGTTGACCGTCAGACGGCCCACCAGACGTCCCGCCTCGTCGACCACGGGAGCGCTCACGAGGTCGTAGCGCTCGAAGGCCTGCGCGGCGTCGCTCGAGTCCTCAAGAGGATTGAGCGTCAGCATGTCGGTGTGCATCAGGTCCTTGACGGGGACCGCGGGATCCGTCGTGAGGATCTGCGAAAGGGACAGCGTGCCCTTGAGATGCCCCAGACGATCGACCACGAAGACCTGGTCGGTGTGGTCGGGCAACGTCTCGAAGCGGCGAAGATAGCGGAGTACGAGCTCGATCGTCGTCTCCTCCCGGATCGAAACGATCTCAAAGTCCATGCGCGCGCCGACGCTCTCCTCCGGATACGACATGGCCGCGCGAAGCTGGGCGCGTTCCTCGTGGGAGAGACCTTCCTGAACCTGCGCCATCACGTCGGGCGGCAGGTCGTCCACAAGGTCGGCGATCTCGTCAGTGTCGAGGGTCTCGACGGCATCGACGAGCTCGTCGCGATCCATGGCATCGATCAGGGTTTCACGGACGCCGTCGTTGACCTCGACGAGAATGTCACCGTCGGACTCGCTCTTGACGAGGTTCCAGACGGCCAGACGTTCGTCGAGAGGCAGGGCCTCAAGAATCCAGGCCACGTCGGCCGGATGGAGGGGTTCGAGAAGTTGCCTGAGCTCGGCCGCAGCCTCGTCGCTGATGGGCAGCGCCTCGTCATCCTCGTCCCCCTTGCGCTCCACGCTGCCGTGGTGCTCGTCCTGATCCTTCTCAAGGATCTGCTGCACCCACTCGAGGGCGCGGGAGGCCTCCTCCGAGTCGCGGACAAGGTGGCCCTGGCCGTCATGCAGTTCGTCGTAATCCTTCAGACTGTGAGGCATCACCTTCTCCGAAACACTTGAAGAGCCCCTGAAGGGAGGGACTCGGAACCCGTCATGACTTTTCGCAGGTGGGAGCCTACCACGAGTATGAAGCCTTCGGGTAGGGGCTCCCTGAAATTTATTGGCGCAGGCGGAGCGGAAATCACCGCCCTGTCACCTGCGTCCGGGACTCAGGAAGCGGATGACTCGGACACGGTGTCCCCGCCCTGAGCTTCCTCTCCCGCCTCGACTGCGGCCTGCTCTTCAAGAGCCGCCTCCTCGTCCTCATCCTCGTCCGAGGCGTCGGCGGTTTCGTCAAGAACACGCAGAAGCCTGGAATCCATGACGAGGTCCACGAGGTCGCACCCCATGATCTGCAACAGGACCTTGCGGCCGCGAGGCAGATCCTCGGGAAGACCGGGCACGCGTTGCATGAAGGGAAGCCCGTCGATGCGGACCAGATCGCCCTTGACGACGATGGCCTCGATCTGGCCGACGCTCTCCTGCATGATCCAGCGCAGGGACCAGTAGCGCTCCATGCGGGTCTGGAAGTCGCCGTAGAGCGTGTAGATGTTTTCAAACTGGCTCACGATCGTGAAGAGCTCGACGTCGTTGCCCTGATAGGCGGGCGGCTCGCCAAGCACGGCCGTGATCATCTGGCGCTGGTTGACGAGGTCGACGTAGCGGCGCAGCGGCGAGGTGCTCCACGCATAGCGCACCACGCCCAGACCGTCGTGCGGCCCCGGGGTCGTGCTCATGCGCACGCGGCCCATGCGCTGCGAACGATAGATGCCGGGCGTCCCGTGTTCCTCCATCCAGAGGCCCCAGGTGCTGTTGGCGAAAATCATGAGCTCAGCGACAAGCAGGTCGAGCGGCGCGCCGCGACGGCGGCCCTTGACGCGAATGAGCGCATCCTCGCCCTCGCCTTCAAGCGCGAAGAACCAGTCGACACGGCCCACGGGTTCGGGACGGCCCCTGACCTCCTCGCGGTCCTTCTGAAGCTTTTTAGCAAAGCGCCAGAGCCAGCAGATCTCGTCCGCGAACTCAACGTCGAGTGTGCCCGACTGAATCGCCTCCTCGGTCACGAGCGAGTCGATCTTGTCGTAGCGCAGATTGCGCGTGACGCTCACGCGCTCAAGCCTCGTCTCGGTCTTCTCAACGGAAAAGGTCTCGTCGTCCACCGTCACGTAGAGCGAGAGGCAGGGCACCGCACGGCCCTCGTCAAGCGAAAAGGCCTTGATCCACGGATCGGGAAGCATCGTCGTCTTGAGCCCCGGCGCATAGACCGTGCTCATGCGGGCACGGGCCACCTTGTCGAGCGGATCGTCGCGCAGAATGCCGAGCGCAGGTGCGGCGATGTGAATGCCCACTCGCGTGCGACCGCCCTCGAGATGCACGACGCTCGCAGCGTCGTCAACCTCGGTCGTGTCGGAGTCGTCGATAGAAAAGGCCCTGACGTCCGCAAGCGGATACTGCGACCAGTCCGCCTCGGGCGGCAGAGGCAGGTCGGAAGGGAAGCCGCGGCCCTGCGGGAAGTTCATGGCGTAGAAGCTGTCGACGTGCCAACGCCAGGGCGAGGCGATTCCGCCGAGCGAGAGCATCAGGCGCAGCGGCGTCTGGCGCGTTTCGGCGGAGGCGTCGTTCAGGGCCTTCCACTCGATGCCGTTCTTGTCCGGACGAATGAGAAGCGTCATGGCGTTGCGGCGGATGACGTCGGGAAGCGTTCCCTCCACCATCTCGGCCGTCCAGGCCTTGCGTTGCTCCTCCAGACGGCGCTTCTTCTCAAGTGCCTCGAGTGCCTTCTGAAGGATGTCCTCGGGGGCGCGGCGGTAGCCGCCGCGGCCCTTTCGGTAGAAGTAGACGGGATTGCCATGAAGCGCCCAGAGAAGGGCAGCCTTTTCAACAGGGCCGGCCGAGCCGCCCCAGTAGTCAGCGGCAAGGTCCGCGTACGTGAACTCACCCTCGGGCGCAACCTCCCACAGGAAGGCGGGATCGAGCTCGGGCACCATGGCCTGAGCACGGGTCACGAGGTCTGCGGGAGCAGGCTGCTCGAACTCGAAGAACGAGTGCGAGGCCTTGATCTTCGTGCGGCGTCCCGTCGGGAGCTGCACCTGATAGGCGTTGCCTGCTTGGCTGAGCACGGTGCCCGCCTTGAAGGAGCCGTCTTCTTCAAAAAAGAGATTCATGAATCTGTCGCTTTACATCCGCCCCAGGCGAATGAGTGATGGTCGAGGGGAAAACGCCCCCTATTGTGCCAAAACAAGGCGCGCTGCGCCCGCCTCAGCCTTCATTGAGAATGAAGTCCATGATACGGGGCATGACCGCCCCGATGTTCGAGATGCGGTGATCCCCGCCTGGAATAATCACCTGCCTGCAGGCGGCATAGGCCCTCGCCCCCGCCCGCCAGTCAAGCGTCTCATCCGCCGTTCCCAGCACGACGAGCGTGCGTCCGGGATCGACCGCCAGAGGCGACACCTCCTCGGCGAGCGCCATGAGTTCGTCGGCGGCCGAGGCCTTCACCTCGATCCTCCTGTCCGTGCCGTAGATCGTCTGCACGCCCATGTGCCTGCCCACGAACACCCAGGGATTGAAGCAGGGATTGAGCAGCACGCAGCGAAGGCCGTGCCTGACGGCAGCTCGCGCGGCCCAGAATCCACCGAGGCTCGAACCCACGACCGTCAGGCTGTCGGCCTCCGCCTGCCCGACCAGTGCGCTGATTATCCTGTCGGCCTCAAGAGGCGGGACGTTCAGATCGGGAGCGAACACGCGCACGCCCTCGGGGGACGCCGCTCTGAACACCCTCACCTTGTTCGACTCGGGAGAGGACAGAAAGCCGTGCAGATAAAGAATGGAAGTCATCGCCCGGACACCCTTCACTGCGCGTCGCGCCTGCCGGCGAGTCCTGCAAGGAGCTTGCCGTGAATGCCGCCGAACGCGCCGTTGCTCATGCAGAGGACCGTGTCTCCCGGACGGGCCTCCTTGAGCACGGCCTCAACGAGCACGTCAAGGTCATGCGTGCAGAAGGCGCGCTCGCCCATGACGTCGAGTACTTCCGCGGGCTCCCACGCCACGCCCTTTCCTGCAAAGCAGAACACCTCGTCCGCCTCGCGCAGAGCACCCGCAAGCCTGTCCTTCATCGTGCCGAGCTTCATGGTGTTGCTTCGCGGCTCGAGCACGGCGAGAAGCCTCCCCGACGTCATGCGGCTCCTGACGGCATGAATCGTCTCGGCGATGGCGGTCGGATGGTGCGCAAAGTCGTCGATCACGGTCACGCCGTCCTCAACGCCCCTGACCTCCATCCTGCGCTTGACGCCCGCAAAGGCCGCGAGCGCCTCGAGCGACTTTTCGGGAGGGACGCCAACGCTGCGCGCCGCAGCAACGGCGGCCAGTGCATTGAGCTCGTTGTAGCGGCCGGGCATGCCGAGCTGCAGACGGCCGAAGCTCCTGCCTTCAAACGCCGCCTTGCCGTCATCGGAAAGCGACCAGCCGTTCTGAGAGTCAAAGCGCTCGAGAGCGCTCCAGCAGCCCTTCGCAAGCACGCGGTCAAGCGCCTCGCAGCGGCCGTTCGCCACGACGAGACCTTCCGAGGGCATGATGCGCACGAGATGATGGAACTGCTTCTCGATGGCGGCCAGATTTTCAAAAATGTCCGCGTGGTCGTATTCAAGGTTGTTGAGGATCGCCGTCCTGGGACGATAGTGCACGAACTTGCTCCGCTTGTCGAAGAAGGCCGTGTCGTATTCGTCGGCCTCGATGACGAAGGGCGACATCGGGGCGACTCGGCCGAGCGACGCGGAGCGCGGGCTCCACTGCGGCACGCCGCCGATCAGGAAGCCGGGCTCGAGTCCCGCCTCCTTAAGGATCCAGGCAAGCATCGACGTGGTGGTCGTCTTGCCGTGCGTGCCCGCGACCGCAAGCACGTGGCGGCCCGCAAGCACATGCTCGCAGAGCCAGGCGGGACCGGACGTATAGGAAAGCCCCCTGTTGAGAATCGCCTCGAGAAGCGGATTGCCGCGGGAGATGGCGTTGCCGATCACGAAGACGTCGGGCCGGACGGCATCAAGCTGCGAGACGTCATAGCCCTCCATGATCTCGATCCCCGCATTGCGGAGCGCGTCGCTCATGGGTGGGTAGACGTGTGCGTCGCACCCGGTCACCTTGTGGCCGGCCTCGCACGCGAGCTGGGCGACGCCGCCCATGAACGTGCCGCAGATGCCGAGAATATGAATGTGCATGTACTTGTTCCTCAAACCAGAATGGAGGCGGAAGGTGCTTCATTCTACCGCGCGGAGGATCCCCGCCCTGAAAGCCGCCGCACTATCATTGGCTCATCGTCCATGACGCCTCACGCACCTTCATTCCGGAGACATCCGTGCAACCCAATGACCTCCCGCGCTCCAAAGAATCCTCAGCCGCCGCTCAGGCGGCCGTCCTGATCGCATCCCACCGCATGAGCAGGGATCGGGCCGTCGAGACCGTCGTTCGCTCGACGGGAGTTCGGCCGACCGATGCCGCCGTGGCGTCCGAGCTCAGGCGCTGGTTCGCCTGCTTCGATCCCGAGGGGCACAAGGCGCTTCTGGACAAGAAGCGCCTTGCGGCGCTCTCCGTCCTGTCGTCCCTTTCCGACTGGTCTCCCCTGCTGACGGGATCCGTTCTTGCAGGAGACGCCGTCGAGGACGATCCTGTGCGCATCCTCATCCGCTCCGACGACGAAAAGGCCGTGGAGCTCGCGCTTCTCGCCATGGATGTTGAATACGAACCCGTGGAGTCCTCCGAACGGGGACGCTCCTTCAGAACCGTGCTTCAGACTGAATGCAGGGGAGAGGACGTCCTCATCACCGTGACGAACTCCCACAGGGCGGCGAAGCCCGTCCCGCCTGACGAATGGCAGCTTCCCGAAGAAGCCCTTTGCGGACTCTCCGAAAAGGGCCTTCGCAGGCTCCTCGGCGTGGATTAGCCTTTTTTCGGCATGTGCATGAACTCGTGCGCTCGGTATCATTGACGCTGCCGGCCGCTCAAGACGCATACATTTGAAGACAATATTTTCCCCCGCCTCTCCGGACAGCAGTGTTCCGGTCTTTACTTTTTGAGCTAAAGTAGCGACAATTGCGAACAAGTTGGCGCTTTTTCGGAGAAGTAGTACGATGCGCGCCTCTTAAGCACAAGCCCACAACCATCAACTCCATACAAAACGGAGGCTGCGGCAGGACGCCCGTCCCCATTCGGCGTCCGTCCCGGATCTCCTTCAAATAACAAGGCCTAAACCATCATGGATCTGCGCAAACTCAAGACACTGATCGACCTCGTGAGCGAAAGCGGCGTTGCCGAACTCGAAATCACCGAAGGCGAAGACCGGGTCCGAATCGTCAACCGCAACGGCGCAGCCCCCGTTCAAGTCCATCAGCCCGTCACCGTCGCCCAGCCGATGCCCGTGCCCGTTCCCGCCCCGGAAGTCGCCCCCGCGCCCGCTCCCACCGCGCCGCAGCAGACCGGCACGCCGCTCACCAGCCCGATGGTCGGCACCTTCTACCGCGCTCCCTCGCCCGGAGCCGATCCCTTCGTCAAGGTCGGCGACACGGTCAAGAAGGGCCAGGTTGTCTGCATCATTGAAGCCATGAAGCTTCTCAACGAAGTCGAGGCCGACATGGACGGCACGGTCAAGGAAGTCTGCGTTGAAAACGGCCAGCCCGTCGAGTTCGGCCAGTCGCTCTTCATCATCGAATAATCCGCACGCGTCGCTATGTTTGGAAAAATTCTGATCGCCAACCGCGGCGAAATCGCCCTGCGCATCCAGCGCGCCTGCCGCGAGATGGGCATCAAGACAGTCGCCGTGCACTCGACCGCCGACGCGGACGCCAAGTACGTCCGTCTTGCCGACGAAAGCGTCTGCATCGGCCCCGCCCAGTCGAACCTCTCCTACCTGAACATCCCGGCCATCATTTCCGCCGCAGAGGTCACGGACGCCGAAGCCATCCATCCAGGCTACGGCTTCCTTTCCGAAAACGCCGACTTCGCCGAACGAGTCGAGCGCTCCGGCTTCACCTTCATCGGCCCGCGCGCCGAAAGCATCCGCCTCATGGGCGACAAGGTGAGTGCCAAGCAGGCCATGCGTGAAGCGGGCGTCCCCTGCGTTCCCGGCTCCGACGGCGCACTCCCCGACGATCCCCAGGAAATCCTCCGCATCGCCCGCCAGATCGGCTATCCGGTCATCATCAAGGCGGCGGGCGGCGGCGGCGGCCGCGGCATGCGCGTCGTGCGCACGGAGGCCGCACTGATCACCTCGGTCAACATGACCCGCGAAGAGGCCCGCGTCGCCTTCGGGAACCCCACCGTCTATATGGAGAAGTTCCTCGAGAACCCGCGCCACATCGAAATCCAGGTTCTCTCCGACAACTTCCAGAACGCCGTCTATCTCGGCGAGCGCGACTGCTCCATGCAGCGCCGCAACCAGAAGGTGCTTGAAGAGGCTCCCGCCTTCGGCATTCCCCGCAAGCTCATCGACCGCCTCGGCAACCGTTGCGTGGAGGCCTGCCGCCGCATCGGCTACCGCGGTGCCGGCACGTTCGAGTTCCTCTATGAAAACGGCGAGTTCTACTTCATCGAGATGAACACGCGCGTTCAGGTCGAACACCCCGTCACCGAAATGATCACGGGCGTCGACATCGTGCGCGAACAGATCCGCATCGCCGCAGGCGAGCGTCTCTCGGTCCGCCAGCGCGACATCACGATGCGCGGCCACGCCATCGAGTGCCGCATCAACGCCGAGGACCCGTTCACCTTCGTGCCGAGTCCCGGCCGCGTCACCGCCTGGCACCTGCCCGGCGGCCCCGGCATCCGCATCGACACGCACGTCTTCTCCGGCTACACGGTTCCGCCCTACTACGACAGCATGATCGGCAAGATCATCGCCCACGGCGATACCCGCGAGCAGGCGATCGCGCGCATGCGCGTCGCGCTCTCCGAACTTGCCGTCGAGGGCATCAAGACCAACACAAAGCTTCATCGCGAACTCCTCGCCGACGAACGCTTCTTTCAGGGCGGCACGAGCATCCACTATCTCGAAGAGAAGCTCCGGTCCCGCGCGGAAGCCCACAAGTAACCTAGTTTTTTCAGCTGCGGGAGTTGACCTGACTCCCGCATTCTTTTTATCCGTTGAGGATTTATGCGCCAGATTAAGATTCTTGCCGACGAACGCAGCGCCGAAGCGCTTTCCGACATGCTGATGGACGCGGGCGCGCTCTCCGCCACCATCGAGGACGCCGACGCCGAATCGACCGACGAAAAGCCGCTCTACGGCGAACCGGGACTCGAGCCCGACAACTGCGCCTGGCCGCGCTCCATCGTCTCCATTCTTGCCGACGACGACTTCGACCTCGAGACATCGCTTGCCATCGCCGTCAAGGCCCTCAAGTGCGAAAAGCCCGAGCTTCTCGGCACCGAGGAGGTCGAGGACGCCGACTGGGTCCGCATCACGCAGGCGCAGTTCCAGCCGACTCAGGTCTCCGACCGTCTCTGGATCGTGCCGACCTGGCACGACCTTCCCAACGAGGACGCCATCAACGTGCGCCTCGATCCGGGCGTCGCCTTCGGCACAGGCTCCCATCCGACCACCCACCTCTGCCTGCAGTGGCTTGACGCCAACGTCAAGGCGACGGACCGTGTCCTCGACTACGGCTGCGGCACGGGCATCCTCGCCATTGCCGCCAAACTCGTCGGCGCGGCCGAGGTCGCCGGCACGGACATCGACCCGCAGGCCGTCGAGGCCGCAGGCGACAACGCGCTCATGAACCACGTGGAAGCCAAGTTCTACCTTCCCGACGACATGCCCGAAGGCACCTACGACATCGTCGTCGCCAACATCCTCGCCAATCCGCTCAAGCTTCTCGCCCCCGCTCTGCTCGGCCGCGTGAAGCAGGGCGGCGCGCTCGTGCTCTCCGGCGTGCTTGCCAAGCAGGCCGAAGAAGTGATCGCCGCCTATCAGGCCATCGACCCTGCCGTCAAGCTCTCCGTCTGGCGTCAGGAAGAGGACTGGGTCTGCATCGCCGGACGCCGCGCGTAAACGTCAAGACTGCATCTGGGAGACTTCTCCATGGCCAAAGTTCTTCGCTGTCCCGCCTGCGGGGCCCTGTGGCGAGTCAAGGACGACTTCGCCGCCGACATGCTCCACTGCACGGAATGTCAGGCATGCTTTTCCGCCGACAAGACGGAAAGCCTCAGCGTACCAGACGAAAAGCTCGACGCCCGTCTTCAGCAGGCCGCCCGCCGTCAGGCCGTCATGCAGGAGGAGGCTCGCGAGGGCGAGGCCGTCATGAGCCGCATCGCCGATTCGCTCACGGACTTCGACGCAAGGACCGAAGCTCCCGAGGCCCCTCCGGCCGCCGAGCCCGCACCCCGTGCGCCCGAGTCCGCCGAACGGTCCCATGGCGTGCTCTGGACGCTCGTCACGCTTCTTGCCCTCGTCGTTCTGTCCGCCGCCGGCCTTCTTCTCGGCCACAAGACCGTACTCGGCACGATGCCGCAGCTGCGCCCCGTCTATGAAGAGGTCTGCATGAAGGCACCGTGCCCCGGCTTCGTCTGGCAGAACGCGGCCGCCTTCAAGGTGACCGCAGAGATCGAGCGTCCGCTCGAGACGGCCGACGACGCCGACCGTGAAGTCGCCCGCCGCCTGCCCGTCGTGACGGCCCGCCTCTCCAACACCTCGGAACTGCCTCAGGCACTGCCGATTCTGGAGATGAAGCTGCTTGACGCCGCAGGCGAAACACTCGCTCAACGGGTGCTCGAGCCTGCCGACTACGGCTTCGGCGGCCGCGACGCCGTTGCGCCGGGTGCCGACGTTGCCGTCCGCCTGACGGTCACGACGCCGCTTCCCTACGATGCGTCAAGCGCCGTCGTGAAGGCCGTCTCCGCCCTTCAATAACCTTCAGACCAAGGCGCTCCGCCGTACGGCGGAGCGCCTTTTGCCTTTTTGCAAACCCATGTCCGTCATCATTTCCGGCTCCATCGCCTACGACACGGTCTTCACGCACGAGGGACGCTTTGCCGACACGCTCAGGGCAGAGGCGCTCGACCGACTCAACGTCACGCTTCAGGCGGACTCCATGAGGCGCACCTACGGCGGCTGCGCCGCAAACATCGCCTACAGTCTGAAGCAGCTTGGCGGAGATCCCCTTGTCTGGACCGCCGTCGGCAGGGATGCGGACGACTATCTCCGGCATCTTGAACGTCAGGGCATTCGCACGGACGGCGTGACCGTCATGCCGAACGAATGGACGGCGCAGTGCATGATCACCACCGACAGGGACGGCAATCAGCTGGCCACCTTCAGTCCCGGCGCCATGGCGCACGCAGATCGCCTTCCCTGGCCTGACGACACGGGCATAGTCTGCGGAATCCTCGCCCCCAGCGTGCGAAGCACGCTTCTGGCACACGCCAAGGCCTTTGTCTCGCACGGCATCCCCTTCATCTTCGATCCGGGCCAGACGACGCCCCTCTTTTCTGGCGACGAGCTTCTCGCCCTGACAAGAGCGGCGGCCTGCGTTGCATTCTCCGACTACGAGGCCCTCATGATCGAGGAGCACACGAGTCTCTCTCCCGCAGAACTCTCCCGCCTCACGGGCGCGATCTTCTGCACCCATGGCAGCCAAGGGAGCTCCGTCTGGCAGAAGGGCGAGGAAACCGTCATCCCTGCGCCGAAGGTCGAGGCAGCCGACCCTGTCGGCGCAGGCGACGCCTACCGCGGCGGCCTTCTGTGGGGCATGGAAAGGGGGCTCGACGCCGTCAGCTGCGCCATTGCCGGCACCGTCATGGGAGCCGCAAAGGCAACGGCCGCGGGACCGAGCTACCGCATCAACGCCGATCTGGTGGAAAAGGCAGTTAGGAAAGGCATGCCTTTCGACTGCAGGTCATAAGGAAAAAGGCGCTCCAAGCCTAACGGCGGAGCGCCTTTTCACTGTCTGAAGCCCGTCGGGCGTCAAAGCGGAATGAAGCCGTGGGAAATCGGCGTCACGAGCATCAGCAGGACATTGGCCAGAATGATCACGACAATGGGCGACAGATCGAAGCGACCGAACATCGGAATGATCTTGCGCACGGGGCGAACGAACGGATCCACAAGCGTGCCGAGCGCGTAGGTCATCGGGCTCTGCGGATTCAGCCAGGTCATCACCACCCAGATGAAGACGCCCCAGGACATCATTTCGAGCGCCCAGCGGAGCACGGTGGCCAGCGGGGCGATCACCAGACCGATCGGCGTATAGGGCATCCCCGTCAGCACACGCTGCATGAGCACCATGATGACGGCAGCGACAAGCGCAGCCACGAGACTGGGCCAGTCGTAGGAACCGCTCCTCGGAATGAGTTTCGAGAGCGGCTCCACAAGCCAGTCCGTCGCGCGTCGCGCAAGCTGCACGATCGGATGACGCGGGGAAAAGGCCCACACGTAGACCCAGGCGCGCAACAGAAGCAGCACGCCGAGAATCGACATGACGGACGTGAAGAGAAACTGAATGAGTCCAGTGAGAAGGGTGGGCATGGCGACGGAGACCTGAATTTTGAATTCAGTCGACTATATCAGACTATCCCGACCTCAGGGCATGACCTGAGGTTCGGTTACGATCCTGACGCGCCCCGGAACCATTTCCCTGACGCGATCCCAGTCAAAGGAGGGGCCGGGGTCCTGCTTGCGGCCGGGCGCGATGTGCTCGTGCCCCGTCACGGCTTCCACGGGCAGCACTCTTGTCAGCGTCCCCAGAAGTTCTCCGAGCGCCAGGTACTGAGCGTCTTCATAGGGCGTCTCGCCCGTGCCCTCGAGCTCGATTCCGACGGAAAAGTCGTTGCACCCCGTGTGCCCCTCGAAGGACGAGACGCCAGCATGCCAGGCCCTGTCCAGAACGCTCACATACTGTCTGACTTCTCCCGTGCGGCGCACGAAGAAATGGGAGGAGACCCTCAGGCCGCTCAGGGACTCGTATTCGGGGCGGTTCATGGCGTCAAGGGTCCCCATGAAGAGGGCGTCGACGTCCTCCCCGCCGAAGCGTCCTGCAGGCAGAGAGATGAAGTGAAGGACCGCCAGCGAAACGAGCGCCCCTTCGGGACGCTCGTTGAAGTGCGGAGAGGGCCGGCGCACGACGCCGGGCAGCCACCCGTCGAAGGCGCGGTCGGGGGATGTCATTGCCCGTCCCGCGCCGCATCGCGGCAGCGCTTCGAGCAGTAGACGCGCTCCTTGCTGAGCACGGCCTCGCGTTTGGGAAAGTAAAGGCCGCAGTGGTCGCACTTGACCATCACCTCGCCTGAAGGCTCGCGAGACTTTCCCTGAGCCTCGCGCTCCTTGGCACGCAGGCGCTTGAGTTCACGGCGCTCCTCGTTGTCAAGACTGTTGCGCCTGCGACTGAGCGTCCAGGCAACCCACATGGCGACAGCCAGCGCCACGAAAAAGAGGATGCGTCCCATGAATCCTCCTCAGCGGACCAGTTCCTGAATGAAGCTGTAGCCGAAGTAGGCCACGACGAAGACGACGAAGCCTGCCCAGAACCAGTTGAGGGCGGTGCGGGCGCGCCAGCCCGCAACGCGGCGGCCTGCAAGCAGGATGCCGAAGAACACCCACGCAAGCCACGTGAGAATCGTCTTGTGGTCAAAGAGGAAGTAGACGCCCTTGGCCTCCTGAGTGGCAAGTGCGCCGACGATCAGCGTGAGCGTGATGAAGAGGAAGCCCACGACCACGATTCGAAAGAAGATGCGCTCCATGACGACCAGAGCGGGCATGGAGTCGAGGAACTTCGACGTCTCGCCGACCGCCGGGCTCTTCAGGCGGCGGTTGATCAGCGCCATGAGTACGGCGTGGACGAAGGCGATCATGAGGAAGGCGTAGGCCGCGATGGCAAGCAGCAGATGCCAGCGGAAGATCGTCGTCCACTCGACGGAGGGGATCACCTGGCCGGTGAACAGGAGCGGGCTCAGCGTGCCGACGGCGGCAGCGATGAGCACGATGCCGAACTGGCCGTGCAGACGATGAATCCACGTCTCGATCAGAAGGATGATCACCGCAAAAAAGAACATTTCGGACATCGCGAAGCCGAATCCGAAGTTGACTGCACCTTCGCCGAACATTTCGCCGTGAAGGGCGTAGCCCTGCATCACCAGACCGGCAAGCACGGGCCAGCGGATGAGGGAGGAGGCTCCCGAGCCCTCGCCCTTCATCGAGCCGATGATGGCCATCCCTGAGCCCAGATAAAGGATCGCAGCAATGATGGTGCAGATGGTAAGAATGGTCATTCTGTGTTCTCTTGTTTTTTGACTTGTTCGATCGAGGCGCGCGCGTTGGCCGGCGCGCTCGAGGAGGCTGGAGATCGATGCAAAACTCGGCCGTTCCCACTAAAATGAGAAGTTTGCCGAAGGACGGTGAAAGCCGCTCCGGCTTGAAGGGCCGGAAGCGCTCCCGACGCCTGCGGCGGACCCGAACAGCATCCGAAGACACGCCTTGCAAACATGATTCTAGCCGCAACGGGCTTAGATATCCCTGAAATCGCGTCTCGGACTCCAATTTTCAGAAGCGCTCCCCCAAGCCCGCTCTTTCGGGAGCCGCGACGGCCGGCGCTGCGCGCCCGCCGTCCTCAGGACAGGCCCTTCAGGCGCCTGTCCGTCAACCCCAGGAATCCATAAACCATGCTCGACTCATTAAGCCAGCGCCTTTCCAAAATCGTCAAGACCATGCGCGGTCAAGCGCGTCTGACGGAAGAAAACACGAAGGACATGCTGCGTGAGGTTCGCATTGCGCTTCTCGAGGCCGACGTAGCCCTGCCCGTCGTGCGTGAAGTGCTCGCCCGCATCAAGGAAAAGGCCATGGGCGAAGAGGTTGTCGGTAACCTCAATCCCGGCCAGGCCTTGGTGGGCGTCGTGCAGCGCGAGCTCACCGCCATCATCGGCGGCGACGTGCCCGCCGCCGAACGCGACATCAATCTTCACACCCAGCCTCCCGCTGTCATCCTTCTCGCCGGCCTTCAGGGCGCGGGCAAGACGACGAGCGCTGGCAAGCTGGCCAAGTACCTCATCGAAACGAAGCGCAAGAAGGTTCTCACGGTGTCCGCCGACGTTTATCGTCCGGCCGCCATCGAACAGCTCAAGACGGTGACCGAACAGGCGGGCGCCGAATGGTTCCCGAGCACCGTCGGCCAGAAGCCGCTCGAGATTGCCGCTGCCGCCATCGACCATGCCCGACGCAAGTTCTTCGACGTGCTCATCGTCGACACGGCCGGCCGTCTGGCCATCGACGAGGCGATGATGCAGGAGGTTGCCGAGCTCAACACCTTCCTCAAGCCCGTTGAAACGCTCTTCGTGATCGACGCCATGCTCGGCCAGGACGCCGTCAACACGGCCAAGGCCTTCAACGAGCGCCTCCCGCTCACCGGCGTGGTCCTCACCAAGATCGACGGCGACAGCCGCGGCGGTGCGGCGCTCTCCGTGCGTCACGTCACCGGCAAGCCGATTAAGTTCGTCGGCACCGCCGAGAAGCTCACGGGCTTCGACGCCTTCGATCCCGAGGCGATGGCCTCCCGCATTCTCGGCATGGGCGACATCGTCGGCCTCGTCAAGGACGTTCAGAAGTCGATCAACATCGCCGAAGCCGAAAAGCTTGCGCAGAAGATCAGTCAGGGCGACAAGTTCGACCTCAACGACTTCCGCGCCCAGCTCGCCCAGATGAACAACATGGAGAGCTTCTCCTCCATTCTCGAGAAGCTCCCCGCGCAATTCCAGGAGGCCGCCTCCAAGGTCAACGACGAAGAGGCCAAGAAGTCCGTCCGCCGCACGATGGGCATCATCGACAGCATGACGCCCTTCGAGCGCCGCAAGCCCGACCTCATCAAGGCCAGCCGCAAGAAGCGCATCGCCGCCGGTGCGGGCGTCCCCGTGCAGGAGGTCAACCGTCTTCTCAAGCAGTTCGAGCAGACGCAGGACATGATGAAGCGCATGAAGCGTGGCGGTCTCGGCAAGATGATGCGCGCGCTCGGCCAGTTCGGCCGCGGCGGCTTCCCCGGCATGGGCAGCTTCGGCCGCTGAGCTTCACGATGCGCATCCTCGGCCTCGACCCCGGTCTCAACCGCACGGGCTGGGGCGTCATCGACGCCGCCAGCGGACGGTTCGTCCGCGTCGACAGCGGCATGATCCGCGTCCCCGAGGGCGAGCTCTCGGCCAGACTCGGGCACATCGTACGCGAGCTTTCGAAGGTGATCGAACGAACGAAACCCGACCTCGCCTCCGCCGAGCGGGTCTTCGTCAACGTGAACCCGCAGAGCACGCTGCGCCTCGGCCAAGCCAGAGGCGCGGCGCTCGTCGCCGCTGACCTTGCCGGCCTGCCCGTCGAGGAGTTCACGCCAAGCGAAATCAAGGAGGCCGTTTGCGCCACCGGACGCGCCGACAAACCCATGGTGCAGCGCATGATCGGCATGCTGCTCGGCATCGAAGGCGACATTCAGGCCGACGAGGCCGACGCGCTCGCCTGCGCGGTATGCTGCGCCAACTCGATTCGCATGCGCGCCTTTGAAAAGGCGGGCAGCACGACTCGCACCTATGCGACGCCCCGTCGCGGCCGCAGCGCCGCAGGTGCGCGCAGCGCCTGGACGGCGCTTTTCACAAAAGAAGGGAAAACATCATGATCGGACGGCTGCACGGCAAGCTCATTGAAAAGACCCCGCCTCAGGTCCTCGTTGACGTCGGCGGTGTCGGCTACGAAGTCGACGTTCCGATGTCGACCTTCTGCAGCCTGCCCGCCGAAGGCTCCGAGATCACGCTCCTCACCCACTTCATCGTGCGCGAGGATGCCCAGCTTCTCTACGGCTTTGCAACCGCGGCGGAACGCCAGACCTTCAGGGCTCTCATCCGCATTTCAGGCGTTGGCCCGCGCATTGCGCTCGCCGTGCTTTCAGGCATGAGCACTCAGGATCTCGCAGACGCCGTCGAGCAGGGCAACGCCACGCTTCTCACCCGCGTGCCAGGCATCGGCAAGAAAACGGCCGACCGTCTGGTCCTCGAGCTCAAGGGCAAGCTCGCCGGCAACGCCTTCGCGCCTGCGGGCGGAGCCGCATCCGCAGCCCAGGCCGACATTCTGAGCGCCCTGATGGCGCTCGGCTATTCCGAACGCGAGGCTCAGGCGAGCGTGCGCGCGCTCCCCGCCGAAGTGACGGTGAGCGAAGGCATCCGTCTCGCCCTCAAGGCGCTTGCACGCTGAACGAGGTCATGAATGCTTGAGGAAGAACGCATCATCGACGGCCGCACGGCCAGTCCCAACGAAGAGAACGTCGACCGCGCGCTGCGCCCGTCGCTTCTCAACGAATATGTCGGGCAGGAGGCCATCCGCGAGCAGCTCCAGATCTTCATTGCCGCCGCTAAGCGCCGCGGTGAGCCGCTCGACCACCTTCTGCTCTTCGGCCCTCCCGGCCTGGGCAAGACGACGCTAGCCCACATCGTCGCGCACGAAATGGGCGTCAATCTCCGCCAGACCTCGGGGCCCGTTCTCGAGCGTCCCGGCGATCTGGCGGCCATGCTCACCAACCTCGAGCCGCACGACATCCTCTTCATCGACGAAATCCACCGTCTCTCGCCTGTGGTTGAGGAAATCCTCTACCCCGCACTCGAGGACTACCAGATCGACATCATGATCGGCGAGGGTCCTGCCGCGCGTTCGATCAAGATCGACCTGCCGCCCTTCACGCTCATCGGCGCCACGACGCGCGCAGGCTCGCTCACAAATCCCCTGCGCGCCCGCTTCGGCATCGTCAACCAGCTGCAGTTCTACACGCCCGAGGAGCTCTCCCGCATCGTGCGCCGCTCGGCGGGCCTGCTCAACGTCGGCATCGACGAGACGGGCGCGTTCGAAATCGCCCGTCGCAGCCGCGGCACGCCCCGCGTCGCCAACAGACTTCTGAGGCGCGTGCGCGATTATGCCGAAGTGAAGCACGACGGCCGCATCACAAAGGAAGTGGCCGCGGCCGCCCTCAAGATGCTCAACGTCGACCCCGAAGGCCTCGACATGATCGACACTCACTTTCTCAGGACGATCATCGAGAAGTTCTCGGGCGGTCCCGTCGGCATCGAGAACCTCGCCGCCTCCGTCGGCGAAGACCGCGATACGCTCGAGGACGTCGTGGAGCCCTACCTCATTCAGCAGGGCTTCGTGCAGCGCACGCCGCGCGGCCGAGTCGCCACGCCGCTCGCCTGGCAGCACTTCCGCCTGGCGCCGCCCACGCCCGTCGCGCGTGATCTTTTCGGCTCCTACTGACCTCCGCCATGCCCTTTTCCCCGATTCTCTCCGTTCTCGTCTGCCTCACCTCAGCCGCCGTGTTCGCCGCCTGCGTGCTCTTCATCCGAAGCGCACGCCACCACGCCATCCTTCATGAGCTGCTCGCTCACCCGGCCCGTCAGGCGCTCGCCGTCTTTGCGGCCGCCACGCTCGGAGCAGCCCTTCTGAGCGCCATGCCCATCGATCGGGACGGCAGGACCGACACTCTGCTGCAGGCCACCATCGAGGCCACGGGTGCAGGTCTTCCCGAAATGAGCGCCAGCGCCCCCTTTGCCGTCGTCGACGACCACGGCAGGCAGCTCATGCACGCAGGCGAAAGGCTCTCCTCCGAGACGCCTCCGCTCATCCACATCATCAAGTACACGCTCGTCGCCCTGATCGCAGGCGGCGTCACGAGCTTTGCATCGATTCTCTTCACGGCCGCCATCATCGGCGCGCGCAAAGGCCAAAATCTCGCAACGGGCATCACAATGCTCTCGAGCTTCTACTGGCGTCCCGGGATGCTCACGGGGACCGCGCTCTGGATGATTCTCACGTGGCTCCTGCTGCTCTGGCCCGACTGGCACGTGCTGGGCACCACGGCTGCGGGCACGGACGTCATGGCGATGGTCGCTGGACTTCTTCCTTGGGGCACCTGCGCGGCCTTCTGGTACCTTGTCTTCGCCTACTGGCGCAACATCAGAGCCTAAGCGGACGCATAAGCATCCGTTTGCAAAATCGACCTCCGCTCGTCTCCCGAACACGCCGCGAGTCCCTATACTAGTTTCTTTCCGGTGCCTGACGGCACCCCGATGCACAACCAACACTCGTCATGAACCACATCAGATTTCCCGTCCGCGTCTACTGGGAGGACACTGATGCCGGCGGCATCGTCTACCATGCCAACTACCTGAAGTTCATGGAGCGCGCCCGCAGCGACATGCTTCGACGGATCGGCTTTGGTCAGAACGATCAGCGCGGCCGTGAGGACGGCGTTCTCTTCGTCGTCGCCTCACTCAACATCGCCTATCACCGCGCCGCGGTGCTTGACGACGACCTGGAGGTGATCACGAGCATTGAGAAGCTCGGGCGCGCCTCGCTCATCTTCGAGCAACGCATCGTGCGCGGCGACGAGCCCATCGCCACGGGCAAGGTTCGTGTCGGCGTCATCGGCGCAAGGAGCTTCGTTCCGACTCCCCTGCCCGACGACCTCTACGAAACGATCAAAGCCTTCATGGCAGAGGAAGCCTGAGCGCCCCTCGCCGAACACTCTTTCATTCAACGCCATTCAAAAAGCGGTTATCTAAAATGCAGCCCACTGCCGATTTGTCGATTCTGACCCTTGTCGCCAACGCCAGCCTCGTGGTGAAGTGCGTATTGGCCATTCTCGTCTTCCTCTCGCTCGCTAGCTGGACGGTCATCTTCCAGAAATACTTCACAATCTCCCGCGCCGCGCGACAGGTCGAGGAGTTTGAGGCCCGCTTCTGGAGCGGCACGGAGCTCAATCAGCTTCTTGAAACCGCCAAGCGCAATCACGACACCGCAGGCATCGAAGAGCGCATCTTCAGCGCGGGCATGACCGAATACCTCAAGCAGAGCCGTCAGGATCCGAACGCCCTCAACAGCGTCTCCCGCGCCATGCGTGCCGTCTACAATCGCGAGATGGACCATCTCGAGCGCAGCCTGCCCCTGCTCGCCTCGATCGGCTCCACCTCTCCCTACATCGGCCTCTTCGGCACGGTCTGGGGCATCATGAACGCCTTCACGGGCCTCTCCACCCTCGACAACGTGAGCCTCGCCGTCGTTGCTCCCGGCATCGCCGAAGCACTGGTCGCCACCGCCATCGGCCTCTTCGCCGCCATCCCTGCGGTCGCCGCCTACAACTACTACAACAACCGCGTCGGCCGCCTCACGGTCCGCCTCGAAGGCTTCAGCGAAGAGTTCCTCAACATTCTTCAGCGCCAGCACGCCCGGAGTTAAGCCATGTCCCTGCGTGGAAATACCAAGCGCCGCGGCATGATGGCCGAGATGAACGTCGTGCCGTACATCGACGTCATGCTCGTGCTCGTCGTGATCCTGATGGTCGCCGCGCCCTTCGTGAATCCGAGCGTCGTCAACCTGCCGTCGGTCAACAAGGCCTCCAAGGCCCCCGAGCAGGTGATCGAGGTCATCGTCTATCCCGACAGCCGCCTTTCGATCCGTCAGGGCAAGGACATGAAGCCCGTCGACATTCCCGGCCTCGTTGCCGCCGTCAAGACGGCTCAGGGCGAGAAAAGCAACATTCCCGTGGTGATTGCCGCCGACAAGGACGTCCGCTACGAGGACGTCGTCAATGTCCTCAAGCTCCTTCAGAGCGCCGACGTGCCCCGAGTCGGTCTCGCCCTTCGCATCGAGCGAAGCGCCGAAGCCCGCTAACCCATTACGCAACCCAATTTCGTCATGAACGACAGAGAGACCAACGACCGCTTCCGAAAAGAGGACCGCAGGGACATGGTGCCCGCCGCCGTCCTCTCGGGCTGCGTGCACGTCATCCTTTTCGTCGGACTCTTCTCCGTTTTCCAGTGGACGACCGATTCCGAAACCGTCTACGCGGAGCTCTGGGCTCCCGAGCCGGTCTCGGGCGGCAACGACCCCAAGGGCGTCGCCGTCAAGCCGCCCGAAGCGCCTGAACCCAAGCCCAACGAGATCGACGAGCAACGCGAGTCTCAGGAGGCTCAGGAAGCCGCCGAACGCGAGGCTGCCGCTCAGCAGGCCCGCATGCAGGAGGAGGCGGCGCAGCGTGAGGCACAGCGTCAGGAGGCGCTTGCCGCCGCCGAGCGTGAACGTGTCGAGGCCGAGAAGGCCGCCGAGGAGGCGCGTGAGGCTGAAGAGGCCCGCCGCGCGGAGGAAGCTCGCGTCGCAGCCGAGCGTGCCGAGGCCGAACGCATCGAGAAGGCCCGTCAGGACGCCATTGAGGCGGAGCGACGTGCCGAAGAGAAGCGCGCCCAGCAGGAAGCCGAGCGTCTTGCTCAGGAAAAGCTTGCTCAGGAGCGCAAGGCCGCAGAGGAAGCCAGACTTCAGGCTGAAGCCCGTCGTCAGGAAGAGGCTCGCCTCGCAGAGGAAAAGCGCCTGGCCGAAGCCAAGCGCGCTGAAGAGGCGCGAATTGCCGAAGAAAAGCGTCAGGCTGAAATCCAGCGTGTCGCCGCCGAGAAGAAGGCTGCGGAAGAGCGTCGTGAACGCGAGCGAATCCGCCAGGCCATCCGACAGCAGGAACTCGCACGACTCAACGCCAAGATCGATCCGGACAGCCAGCGTTCGGGCACGCCCTCGGGCGACAAGCGCAACCAGAGACAGAACCTCACGGGGTCGGCTCTGGCCAGCTACAACGCCCGCATCATCGCCTGCGTGCGTCCGAACATTTCGATCGACGTGCCCAGCTCCACCCGCCGCGGACAGTTCATCGCCGAATTCGTCGTCAGGCCGATGCCCAACGGCGAACTTGCCGGCGCTCCCGTCTACGCGAAGAAGTCAGGCTGGGATGCCTACGACTCGGCCGTACGCAACGCCATCCTGAAGTGCAAGCCCTTCCCCGTTCCGGAAAAGGGCTACAACATTCCGAAGGAAGTGCGCCTGCGCTTCGACCCCGTCGACGACAGGCACTGAGCGCCGTCATCGTCCGCACGCAAAAAGAGGAGGTCTCCGGACCTCCTCTTTTTTGTCATTCGTCTGGGTGCTCCGCAACGGAGCACCCGTGCAGTCAGGCTCAGCGCTTGATCTGCTTCGTCACGAACTCGACGGCTTCCTCCGTCTTCACCATCACCTTTTCGGCAAGGTTGCGACGGTTGGCGTATTCGACCTCGCCGTTCTTGAGGCCGCGGTCGCCGATGACGACGCGGTGCGGCACGCCGATGAGCTCCCAGTCGGCGAACATCACGCCGGGACGCATGTCGCGGTCGTCGAGGATGACGTCGACGCCCTGAGCCTTGAGCTCTTCATAGAGACGGTCGGCGGCTTCGCGCACGGCTTCGCTCTTCGAGTAGTTCATCGGGCAGATCACCACTTCGAACGGGGCGATGGAGTCCGGCCAGATGATGCCGCGCTCGTCGTGACTCTGCTCGATGGCAGCGCCGGCGAGACGGGTCACGCCGATGCCGTAGCAGCCCATCTCGAGAACCTTCGGCTGGCCGTTTTCATCGAGATAGGTGGCGTTGAGGGCTTCGGAGTACTTCGTGCCAAGGTAGAAGACGTGACCGACTTCAATGCCGCGCTGCAGGCGGAGCATGCCCTTGCCGTCGGGAGAGGCGTCGCCCTCGACGACGTTGCGCAGGTCGGCAACCTTGGGTTCGGGCAGGTCGCGGCCGAAGTTCACGCCGGTGTAGTGATAGCCCTCTTCATTGGCGCCGCAGCAGAAGTCGGACATGTTGGCGACGGTCAGGTCTGCATAGACGGCAACGTCTTCCTTGATGCCGACAGGGCCGAGATAGCCGGGCTTGGAACCGAAGTTCTCGAGGATCTCGGCGTCGGTCGCAAAGCGGAAGCCGTCCTTGAGCTCAGGCAGATGACCGGCCTTGACTTCGTTGAGGTCGTGGTCGGCACGGAGCAGGATGAGGACGATCTTGGCGGGAAGCGGATTGCCCTTTTCGTCAGTGCGGTCGGCGGCAAGCACGACGCTCTTGACGGACTTTTCAAAGGGAATGCCTAGGAATTCAGCCACGTCGTGGCACTTTTCCTTACCCGGGGTCGGACGCTTCACCATCTCTTCAGCAGCGGCGGCGCGAACGTCAATGAGCGAACGGGCCTCGGCCAGCTCGATGTTGGCGGCGTAGTCGCTGTCGGGGCAGTAGGCGATGACGTCTTCACCGGCATTGGCGATGACCTGGAACTCGTGGGAGCGGCTGCCGCCGATCGCGCCGGTGTCGGCGCGCACGGCGCGGAACATGAGGCCGAGGCGCGTGAAGATGCGCTGATAGGCCTGGTACATCTTGTCGTAGGAAACGGCGGCGCCCTCGGCGTCACGGTCGAAGGAGTAGGCATCCTTCATCGTGAACTCGCGGCCGCGCATGACGCCGAAGCGGGGGCGACGCTCGTCGCGGAACTTCGTCTGGATGTGGTAGAAGTTCACGGGAAGCTGACGCCAGCTCTTGATTTCCTGACGGGCGATGTCAGTGACGACTTCTTCGGAAGTCGGCTGAATCACAAAGTCGCGGTCATGACGGTCCTTGAAGCGGAGAAGTTCGGCACCGTACTTTTCCCAGCGGCCCGACTCCTGCCAGAGCTCGGCAGGCTGCACGAGCGGCATCAGGAGTTCGATCGCGCCCGCACGGTCCATTTCCTCGCGGATGATCTTCTCGATCTTGCGGATCGTGCGCAGGCCGACCGGCATGTAGGTGTAAACGCCGGCGGCAAGCTTCTTGATCATGCCGGCACGGATCATGTACTGCTGGCTGATCACATCAGCATCGGCAGGCGCTTCTTTCAGCGTGGAAAGGAAATAGGAACGGGCGCGCATTTTTTCTTAACGTGTGTCTGTTGAAAATAACGGCGGCTTCCGTCAGACGTCGGGAAGCCGCTTGAATAAAGGCAATCTGTTTATTTTAACCGCCAGCCCCTCTGAACGCTAACCCGAAAGGCGCGTTTTGAGGCCGCAGCGGCCATGCGGGCGAGGTCATTCGCCTGCGAGCACCACCATGTTGTCACGATGAATCATCTCGGGCTGTTCCATGTAGCCGAGGCGCTCCTCGATCTCCTCCGTGTGTGCGCGCAGAATACGGGACGCATCGTCGCTCGAATAGTTCACGAGACCGCGGGCGATTTCACATCCGTCCTCGGTGAGACACGAGACGACCTCGCCACGCACGAACTCGCCCTTGACGCCGATGACGCCCACGGGCAGGAGCGAGGTGTGCTTGGCAACGAGGGCCTTGGCCGCCCCTTCGTCAAGCACAAGGCTGCCGGAGGCGCGGAGATGGTCTGCAATCCACTGCTTGCGGGCATGCAGGACGGTGGAGGAGGGACGAAGATGGGTGCCGATGAGCTCGCCTCTGGCCAGACGGGTGAGCACGTCCGTCTCACGACCCGATGCGATGATCGTGCCCGCACCGGATCGAGCGGCGCGCTTGGCCGCGAGAATCTTCGTGATCATGCCGCCCTTGGAAAGGGAGCTGGCTGCACCGCCCGCCATCTTTTCAAGCACGGGATCGCCGGCAGTCGCGACGCTGACGAACATCGCCTCGGGATCCTTGCGCGGATCGGCCGTGTAAAGCCCCTGCTGGTCGGTGAGAATGACGAGCACGTCTGCTTCAACGAGGTTGGTCACGAGGGCGCCGAGCGTGTCGTTGTCGCCCACCTTGATTTCACTCGTCACAACGGTGTCGTTCTCGTTGATGACGGGCACGATGCCGAGTCTCAGGAGTTCCCTGATCGTCATTCGTGCATTGAGATACTGCTCGCGGTCCGTCAGATTCTGGTGCGTCAGAAGCACCTGGGCGGTGCCGATGCCATGATTGCGGAAATGCCGTTCATAGGCTTCGACCAAGCCCATCTGACCGACGGCCGCAGCCGCCTGCAGCTGGTGGACATGCGAAGGACGCTTTTCCCAGCCAAGGCGCAGGACTCCTTCAGCAATGGCGCCCGAACTCACGAGGATGACCTCGCGGCCCATCTTCTGCAGTTCCGCAATCTGGGTTGCCCAGCGTTCGATGGCCTGAATGTCGAGACCGCGACCGTCGTTGGTGACGAGCGCGCTGCCGACCTTGACGACGACCCGGTGCGCGTTCTTGAGAAGTGATTCCATGGATAAAGCCTTTGGAAAGGATTGAACGGGATCTTTGAGCATAGCGCAAAGCAAGAAATTCTGCCGTGTCCTCTCCTTCACCGCCCCCTCCCGCCCGTTGCATCCAACCTCATGCAGACCGCTCCTTTCGAGTCCGAACATCCGAGTTCGAGCGAACGGAATCCTCGCCTGCGGCAAGGGAACTTGAGGGGATTCTTGCCATGAGTATGCAGAGAGGCCCGTGAATTAAGCAATTCACGGGCCTCTCCCATCCTCATGCCGAAGGGCGTCCGTCAGGACCGGATCGCATCTGGCAAAGGCGTGGATTTGTCCCAAGGGGACGACTGATCGGGATCAGGTTCTCATGATGAAGTTCGCTACAAAGCAGGCGGAGATCAGGTACATGAAGGGCGTGACCTCGCGCCAGCGACCCATCAGCACGTGGATGACCGTGTAGCTCACAAAGCCGAAGCCGAAGCCCGTGGCGATGTTGAACGTGAAGGGCATCGTCATGATGGTCAGGAAGGCGGGAATCGCGATTTCAAGCCTTTCGAAGCGGATGTGCACGACCTCCTGCATCATGAGAGCACCCACGATGATGAGGATCGGAGCGGTCGCATATGCGGGCACGACGCCCACAAGCGGAATGAAGAAGAGCGCAAGCACGAAGCAGCCGGCCGTCGTGACGGCGGTCAGGCCCGTACGGCCGCCCGCAGCGACGCCCGAAGCGCTTTCGAGGTAGGAGGTGGCGGTCGTCGTGCCCATGCAGGCGGAGAACATCGTGCCGATGGAGTCGGTGATGAACGCCTTGTCGAGGTTGCGGATCTCACCATCGGGCCTCATGAAGCCGCACTTGCGGGCCAGACCGATCAGCACGCCCATGTTGTCGAAGAGGTCGACCATCGTCAGCGTGAAGATGATGCTGAGAAGGCCATGGGAAAGCGCGCCCTGAAGGTCCATCTGCATGAAGACGGCGGAGATGTCGGGAAGCGTGAGGCTCACCCAGGCGCCCTTCGGAAGCTCCGTCACGCCAAGAATGATGCCGAGCGTCGTCGTCGCAAGAATGCCGATGAGCATGGCGGCCCTGAAACCCTTCACCATCAGCGCAGCCGTGAGGAAGAAGCAGAAGACGGAGAGCTGAACCTCGGGCTGAGTCACGTTGCCGAGCGCCACGAAGGTACTCGGGTCGGCAATGACCAGACCGGCGCTCTTCATACCGATGAGCGCAATGAAGGCACCGATGCCCACCACGATGGAGAGCTTGAGGTCGATCGGAACGGCGTTCACGATGAACTGGCGGATGCGCGTCACCGTGAGCAGGAAGAAGACGAGGCCGGAAATGAACACCGCACCAAGACCCGCCTGCCAGGTGAAGCCGGCGGGACCGCAGACATAGTAGGCGAAGAACGCCGTAATGCCGAGGCCGGGGGCCACGCCCACGGGGTATCGGGCCCACAGGCCCATCAACAGGGTCACCGCGACCGTGACGAGAATCACGCTGCTCGTGGCCGCATCGCGGGGAATGCCGCCGTCGGCGAGCATGGAGGGAATGACGAATATGAGATAGCTCATCGCCATGAAGGTGGTGACGCCGGCAGAGACTTCCTGAGAAACCGAAGTGCCGTTCTCCTTGAGGCTGAAGAGACGTTCAACGACTGATGCTTGCATGATGTTCGATCAGTGAATTGAGAGGAAACCGCCCGCCGTATCCGGCCTGCGGGAAAAACAAAGAGACCCGGCCCGCAGCAGCGGACGAGTCTCTTCCGGAAATGAGCCGTTTCTTAGTGTTCGGCAGGATCGAAGCGGGTGTCGTCGGCGAACGCGACCTCTTCGCGGCGATCGTCATCGATGCGCTGTGCGAGAGCCTTCACAAGCTCTTCGCAGCCCTGACGGGTCGCAGCGGAGATGACGAAGATGGGTTCGCCGTTGGCGGCCAGCTCGGAACGGTAGCGCTCGATGAGGGCGTCGCGGTCAGCCTCCTCGACGAGGTCGATCTTGTTGAGCACGATCCAGCGGGGCTTTGCGGCGAGCGCCGGATCATACTTTTCAAGCTCCAGCACCAGAGCCTTGGCTTCCTGAACGGGATCCGTCTCCTCATTGAAGGGAGCGGCGTCGATCATGTGAAGCAGAATCTTCGTGCGGGAAAGATGACGGAGGAACAGATGACCGAGACCTGCGCCTTCGGCAGCACCTTCGATGAGGCCGGGCACGTCGGCGAGCACGAAGCTCTGCTCGGGACCGACACGAACCACGCCGAGATGCGGATGGAGCGTCGTGAACGGATAGTCGGCGATCTTGGGACGGGCGTTGGAGACGGCCGTAATGAAGGTCGACTTGCCTGCGTTGGGCATGCCGAGAAGACCGACGTCGGCGAGCACCTGAAGCTCAAGCTCGAGCGAACGGTACTGACCGGGTTCGCCCGGAGTCGCCTGCTTGGGCGCACGATTGATCGAGCTCTTGAAGTGAAGGTTGCCGAGACCGCCCTTGCCGCCCGCAGCGAGCAGCTGGCGAGCGCCGTGAACGTTCAGGTCGGCAATCACCTCGCCGGTATCCGTGTCGCGCACAAGAGTGCCCACGGGCATGCGCAGAACGATGTCGTCGCCGCCTGCGCCATAGCAGTCCGCGCCGCGGCCGTTCTCGCCGTTGGGAGCGAAGAACTTGCGCGTGTAGCGATAGTCCACGAGGGTATTGATGTTGCGGTCGGCAACCGCGTAGACGGAGCCGCCTCGGCCGCCATCACCGCCGTCGGGACCACCCTTCGGAATGAACTTTTCGCGGCGGAAGCTTGCCGCACCGTTGCCGCCCTTGCCGCCCTGGACTTCAATTTTTGCTTCATCAACAAACTTCACGAGTACACCTTCTGAAGTTGAGTCTCTGCGAACACTCCCTGTTGCGCAGAGGATATTTTGACAACAGAACCAATGGAAGAGGTTCCTGCAGTTTCGGAATGCCGTGCTTTCGCATTCGCACTTGCGCGAGTGCCACAATAGCAGATCGGCAGGTTCGAATGCGCATGCGAAGGCGCGTTTCTGGATATTTACGCAGCCGATGCTTCAGACAACAAGAAAGCCCAGCCGGAGGATCCGCACTGGGCTTTTCTTCTGTCGTCCGCGTCCCTGAGGACGCCTGCCCTCAATTAGGCAGCGATGGGTTCAACCTTCACGTACTGACGGTTGAAAGCACCCTTGACTTCGAACTTCACGACGCCGTCAACGAGGGCGTAGAGCGTGTGGTCCTTGCCCATGCCGACGTTGTTGCCGGCGTGGAACTTCGTGCCACGCTGACGAATGATGATGCCGCCGGCGTTGACAGCAGCGTCACCGAAAACCTTCACGCCAAGACGCTTGGCCTTGGAGTCACGACCGTTGCGGGTAGAGCCGCCACCTTTCTTGTGTGCCATTTTAGTACTTCTCTATAAAAAGTCGGTTGCAAATTAAGCCGCGATCGCTTCGATCTTGAGCTCGGTGTAGTTCTGACGATGGCCGGCAGACTTCATGGAGTGCTTGCGGCGGCGGAACTTGAAGATGCGGACCTTTTCGCCACGGCCGTGGGAAAGGACGGTCGCGGTGACCGTAGCGCCTTCGATCGTCGGATTGCCGACCTTGAGGCCTTCTTCGCCGCTGACGGCGAGAACTTCGGTGAGGGTCACCTGAGCGCCGGCTTCAACAGCAAGGGTTTCAACCTTGAGCTTGTCGCCGACGGAAACGCGGTACTGCTTACCGCCAGTCTTGATAATAGCGTACATGTAATAAACCTCGCCCGTTCCGCTTCGCCGGCCGCCTGATGCGGCCGGATTCTGCAGAACCTTTTTGTAATCGCGTGAGCGCGCTTGAGGAGACATTCCCCAAATGACGCCAACTCACGTTTGGTTGCGTGGAAAGCTCGTGATTATTGCATGCTCCTTCCATTCAGTCAAGCAAAAGCAGCGATTTTCTTCTCGCCCCTGCGGGAACGGGGGCTGAAGGCCGCTTCCGGCCGATCTTCCGCCTTCTTCGGAAGGCTTTCCGCTTGGCTATACTTCCAGAATCAGCACTCAACTGCTTTTTCAAGACAGATGTCCGATATGCAAAACCAACAGGATCCCAAGGCCCTCATCAAGAAGGTTCTCGCCCCCATCGCCGAAGACATGGCCGCCGTCGATGCGGTCATTCGCAGCGAACTGGCCAGCGACGTGCCCCGCATGAAGGAAATCAGCGAATACATCACGAGTGCGGGCGGCAAGCGCATGCGCCCCGCCCTTCTGATGCTCATCTGCCGTGCGCTCGGCTACGAGGGCACGCTGCACCAGTATCTCGGCGCCACGATCGAGCTTCTGCATACGGCAACCCTGATGCACGACGACGTCGTGGATGAAAGCGACATGCGCCGCGGCCGCCCGACGGCCAACAGCCGCTGGGGCAACGGCGCGGCCGTGCTCGTGGGCGACTTCCTCTACACCCGCTCCTTCCAGATGATGGTGAAGGCTGGAAACCTGCGCGTCATGGAGGCTCTTTCCGACGCCGCCAACCGCCTGAGCGAAGGCGAAGTGGTGCAGATGGTCAATGCACACGACCCCAGCGTGGACGAAACCCGCTACTTCCGCGTCATTGAGCGCAAGACCGCCTGCCTTTTCGAAGCGGGCGCACGCATGGCCGCCGCCATTGCGGACTGCGGTCCTGAAAAGGAAGAGGCCGTCGCCGAATATGCGCTCGCCCTCGGCAACGCCTTCCAGATCGCCGACGACGTGCTCGACTACCGCGGCAACGCCGTCGACACGGGCAAGAACCTCGGTGCCGACCTGCGCGAGGGCAAGGTGACCCTGCCCATCATCTACGCCCGCGAATCCTGCACGCCCGAGGAGCGCGCCATGATCGACGAAGCCATCCGCCTCGGCGACGGCGACTTCCCGACGATCGCCGCCATCGTGCTGAAGTCCGATGCGCTTGAGAAGTGCCGCCTGCGCGCCGAGAAGGAGCTCGACAGGGGGCGCGTAGCGCTTGAAAATCTCGCCCCTTCCATTTTCAGGGATTCTCTGCTAGAATTGCTCGCCTTCACGGTTCAGCGTGATCGTTGATTTGTGAGGAAAGTCGGGGTGTAGCTCAGCCTGGTAGAGTACTACGTTCGGGACGTAGGAGTCGGAGGTTCGAATCCTCTCACCCCGACCACTTCATTCGGAAGAAGCCGAAAAATTTTCGGAGTGGTCTTTACTTTTGGGAATTTTTCTGGCATACTGCTCTTCCTCGACAGTTGGAATACGCTGTCAAGACAATTCGGGGTGTAGCTCAGCCTGGTAGAGTACTACGTTCGGGACGTAGGAGTCGGAGGTTCGAATCCTCTCACCCCGACCAGGTTTCCACAGAAAGGCACTGTCTTCGGACGGTGCCTTTTTGCTTTTCGGCGAGATCATCCCATGTCACTCATCATCGGACTCACCGGCGGCATCGGCGCGGGAAAAAGCACCGCATCCGCACACCTTCGCGCATCGGGCCTCCCCGTCGTCGACGCGGACGCCATCTCCCGCGCGCTCACAGGCCCGGGTGCAGCAGGCTCGCTCGCCGTCGCGGAAGCCTTCGGTCCGGAATTTCTCACCCCCGAGGGCGCCATGGACAGGCGCCGCATGCGTGAACTTGCCTTTCGGGACGCAGGCGCACTCAAGCGCCTCGAGGCCTGCCTCCATCCCCTCATCGGCGCTGCCGTTACACGCGAGTTCGAGTCCCTCTCTGCGTCTCCAATCGTCATCTACGACTGCCCGCTTCTCTGGCGCGACGACTTCCGCCATCCTGCCGTCAGCCGCGTTCTGGTCATCGACGCCTCGGACGACGTTCGTCTCTCGCGCATCGTCTCCCGTCCCGGACTCACCGAGGAGACCGCCCGCCTGATGATGAAGGCTCAGCCTCCGCGAAGCCGGATTCTGCAGTGCGCCGACGACCTCATCGTCAACGAGGACGACGAAGCGGCGCTCCGCAAGCGCCTTGACGCGCTCAGCCGCATCTGGATGGCAATTACCCGATGAACGAGGACCGCAGTCCGAAGGGCTGTGGTATTTTTAGGGTCAGCGTCCACCTTCTTGGAGCGTAAGCAGACATGTCCACGGCCGAGCATCTTCTCTACGAATTCCCCTGCAATGAGAAAATCCGCACGTATCTCCGGTTGGAGGCGCTCTTCCAGCGCTTCGACTGGTTTTGCGAGCAGACGAGCGCCATTGCGCATCAGGCCGGCATATCCGCCCTCTTCGACCTGCTTGACGCCACCGCCCGCTCGGACCTGCGCCACGAACTCATTCAGGAGCTCGAACGCCAGCGCCAGCGCCTCATTGCCAAGAACGCCTCGGCGGATCCCGACATGGCCGCTCATCTCGCCGAGATCGGCGCAGCCATTCAGGCCGTTTCGGATTCTGTCGGACGCACGACGCAGAGCGTGCGTGAAAACCAATGGTTGCAGATCATCCGCACGCGCCAGAGCATTGCAGGCGGCACCTGCGAATTCGACCTGCCGCAGATGCACCTCTGGATGAACACGGCTCCCGAAATCCGTCGCAGGGAGCTGCAGAGCTACGTGAGCACGCTGGAACCCATCCGCACGGGCACGATGCTCCTTCTGCGCATCTTCCGCGCCAACTCGCACTGCCAGAGCCTTACAGCCGTCAACGGCACGTACCAGTTCTCGATGAACCGCAATCAGAACTGCGCCCTCGTCCAGATCTGGCTTCCCGCCGACAGCACGGTTGTTCCCGAGGTGAGCGCCAACAAGTACATGCTCTGGATCCGCTTCTCGCGCCCTGACGAAAACCACAAGCTGCATCTGGCCCGCACGGAGGAGATTCCGTTCCGTCTCGGGCTCTGCACGCCTTCCTGACCGAAAAACATCATGAAAGTCAAATGCCCCACCTGCGGCAAGGAGATCGAATACTCCTCCGCCAATCCCTGGCGTCCCTTCTGCTCGGAACGCTGCAAGCTCATTGACCTCGGCGAATGGGCCTCAGACGGCTATGTGATCGAAGGCGATCCCGGCTCCGCTGACCGCATGACGCCCGAAGAGCTTGAGAGCGTCGCCCGCTACACCGCCGAACGCGAGGAGCGCAAGGGCGGCAGACGTCGCTGAGAACGCCTCTTCCTGCAGGAACGCCCGCCGACAAAAAAGCCTGTTCAGCACTGAACAGGCTTTTTTTTCATTTTCGAAGCCTCGGAAGGCGAATCGTCAGGGCTTGACGCCGTGCGCACCACGGTCCTGCCAGAGACGCAGGTCGGAGGCGGGCACGTCTTCAACATAGGTCGGAAGACGAGGCTCGCCCTTCCAGAGCGTGGCCTCAAAGACCTCGGGCTTGACGATCACGAAGTCGAAGTCCATGGCGACGGCCTTCATCACGTCGTCAAGATTGCCGCAGCGGGCTCCGACGAAGCGATACTTGCGGTCGCGAACCACAGTGGCGTGAAGCGCGTTTTCGGAAAGCGTCAGCACGGCCGTGCTGTCCTCCCAGACATCGGGAAGATCGACTCGGTTGAGAATGTTCTGGTCGATCGGAAGAAGAACGCCCGGTGTGCGCTCGTTGGCCGCATAAAAGCCGAAGTCCTGTCCTTCCTTGGAAAGCGCCTCGCCGAAGAAGTCGCGCGAACGGCGGAAGTGAAGGCGCACGTGGGCATGCTCGTAGCGATGCTCCTTCACAAACCAGGGGAAGGAATCGGCCAGACGCACGCCAAGCTCCTCGTCGAGCTCGCGCACAAGCGCCTGATGCACCGTTTCGCCATCCTCAAGCTTGCCGCCGGGGAACTCCCAGTATCCAGCCCAGGGCTTGCCTTCGGGGCGGGAGGCGAGAAGCACTCGGCCGTCTTCGCGAATCAGCACGCCGACGGCAACATCCACAACCTTGTCTTCACTCACGATGCTTTTCCTTTATCTTTCTGACCGCCCCCCAAACGAGGCGCACAGAGAAAATCTTAACTCCTTCTCCAGACGTTTCGCTACACGCAAAATGTCGTAGAAAGATTGCCCCGAGCCATGAAAAGCGTGATGGCCGCCCTGCCTTCCTGCAGATTCGAAAGCTCCTGAGCCGACGCAAGCGACAGGGCGTCGGCGCACTCGCCCAGCCGCATGGCAAATCCCGAAGCCTCAAGTCCCGGAAGAGCGCTCTGCTCGAGCGCGGCCCGAAGCACAAGGGAGACCTCCCGAGGTGTTCCCGCTCCCCTCAGCCATCCGCCGACGCCCGCAAGGGCCGCGATCAGATGCTCCGCCTCCTCTTCGTCCCGCAGTCCCTCGAGCCGCACGCGGATGTTCCTCCCCAGCGCCCCCGCCCATGCCTCCGACACGCGTCCGACGGCGAGTTCAAGAGCTCTGGCAAGCATTTCCGCAGCAGGATCATCGATTGACGCCACAGGCCTTCGACCCGCCGCCGACACGACCATGACGACATCAGCGGCAGACAGCACGCCAACAGCCCTGAGCCACGCAAAGAGAGGACCGGCCGCTCTGTCGGCGATCCGCTGCAGGATCACCTCCCGCACAGGGACATCGGTCGCAAGCAGCAGGACGCGGTTTTCCGTCGGGACCGCACCGCCTGCCGAAAGTGCTCCGACCCTCATCACGCCGTCCTGCGTCATGAAGGGCATTTCGAATCCCGTCCACCCTTCCGGGAGCAGTGCCTCGCCCCCTGCTCTTTTCCAGGCTTCGGTGCATCGCTCGACAAGCCCTCCGACCGGCGTCAGCTCCCTGCGGGTTCCCTGAAGCAGGAGGGCGAGCGCATCCTCGGGAAGCTCCAGACGTCTGAGCGCCTCATGCCTGAACGCGCTCAACCCCGCATCAGAGAGACCGCCCGCGCCGAACATCGGATATCCCCTGCTCATCAGAATGCAGCCCGTCCGCGACCCCGACATCCTGCGCATCCTCAGAGCCTGCGCCGTGCCGTCCCCAAGCGCAGCCTGCGGAAGCGACAGAACCGTGCGCGCAGCCGCAGGAACAGCGGCCGCCGCAACGCCCCCATCAACGGAAAAGCCCAGTAGAAGGCCGGGGAGCGAAATTGATCGTTCATTCCTCATGTCCGAATCTCCAGCATTGACATTGGCGACCGCCAAGGAAAAGCCCGCCTTCACGAAACGCGAAGACGGGCTCTGAAAGTCATTCAGGACTATTCGTCAGCCTCTCAGGAGAGACGGCCGTGACAGTCCTTGAATCGGCGGCCGGAGCCGCACGGGCACGGATCATTGCGGCCGACATGCGCGAAGAGCGCGGGATCGAGCTCCTCCTTGGGCATGTTCTCGAGCGCGCTGCCTGTCGCCTCGGCGGGAGCAGGTTCCTCGACAGGCTGCTGCTGGGCGGGCTCTTCGGCGGGCTTCACGTTGATCTGAACCTGCATGAGCACGCGCACGAGGGTCTCGCGGATCTGGTCGAGCAGCTGCTCGAACATGTTGAAGGCCTCGCGCTTGTATTCCTGCTTGGGCTGCTTCTGAGCATAGCCGCGCAAGTAGATGCCCTGACGAAGGGCCTCAAGCGCGGAAATGTGCTGGCGCCACAGCTGGTCGAGAATCTGAAGGAGAAGGGAGCGGGCAAAACCCGTGAAGGCCTCGTGACCGACCATCTGCTCCTTCTCGACGTACTGGGCCTCGGCCTGCTTGAGAAGCGCCTCGAGCAGGTCGTCGTCCGTGAACTGGTCGTTCGAGTCAAGAAGCTGCTTGAAGTCGATCACAATGCCGAACTCGCCGGCAAGCTTCGTCTGAAGACCGTCGAGATCCCACTGCTCCTCAACGGTCTCGGCCGGCACATAGGCGCGGAAGAGGTCCGTAAAGAGGCCTTCGCGCAGGTTCTTGACGAGCTCGGAGATGTCCTCGCTCTCAAGGATCTGATTGCGCAGGCCGTAGATTTCGTGACGCTGGTCGTTCTGGACGTCGTCGAACTCAAGCAGCTGCTTGCGGATGTCGTAGTTGCGGCCTTCGACCTTGCGCTGGGCGGACTCGATCATGCGGGTGAGCATCTTGGACTCGATGGCCTCGCCTTCTTCAAGGCGGAGCTTATCGGCGATGGCACGCATGCGGTCGCCGCCGAAGATGCGCAGGAGCTGGTCTTCCATCGAGAGATAGAAGCAGGAGCTACCCGGGTCGCCCTGACGGCCTGCACGGCCGCGGAGCTGGTTGTCGATGCGGCGGGACTCGTGACGTTCGGAACCGATGATGCGCAGGCCGCCAGCCTCCACGACGATGTCGTGAAGCTTCTGCCATTCGGCCTTCACTTCGGCGATCTTCGCCTCGCGCTGCTCTTCAGTAAGCGTCTCGTCGGCACGAATGGCGTCGACAGCCTTGTTGATGCCGCCGCCGAGCACGATGTCGGTGCCTCGGCCGGCCATGTTCGTGGCGATCGTCACGACGCCGGGACGGCCTGCTTCGAGAACGATCTGGGCTTCCCTGTCATGCTGCTTGGCATTGAGCACGTTGTGCGGAATGCCTTCCTTCGTGAGCATGGAGGAGAGAAGCTCGGAGTTTTCGATCGAGGTCGTGCCGAGAAGTACCGGCTGACGGCGTTCGTAGCAGGCCTTCACGTCGTCGATGATCGCGCGGTACTTTTCGTTGACCGTGCGGTAGACCTTGTCCTGCTCGTCGATGCGGACCATCTTGCGATGCGTCGGCACGACGACCGTTTCAAGGCCGTAGATGTCTTGGAATTCGTAGGCTTCGGTGTCGGCCGTGCCGGTCATGCCGGAGAGCTTCCCGTACATGCGGAAGAAGTTCTGGAACGTGATCGACGCCATCGTCTGGTTTTCCTGCTGGATCTTCACGCCTTCCTTGGCCTCGACGGCCTGGTGAAGACCTTCGCTCCAGCGGCGGCCTGGCATCAGGCGGCCCGTGAACTCGTCGACGATGACGATCTCGCCGTTCTGCACGACGTAGTGCTGGTCGCGGTGGAAGAGCGTGTGCGCACGCAGGGCGGCGTTGAGGTGGTGCATCAGGATGATGTTCTTCGGCGCATAGAGCGACTCGCCCTGCTGCACGAGACCGCGCTCGGAGAGAATCTGCTCGAGATGCTCGTGACCGGCCTCGGAGAGGTAGACCTGATGGGCCTTCTCATCGACCCAATAGTCGCCCTCGCCCTTTTCCTCAGCCTGGCGGGTAAGGAGCGGCGGAATGTCGTTGACGGCACGATAGAGTTCCGTGTTGTCGTCGGCGGGGCCGGAGATGATGAGCGGCGTGCGGGCCTCGTCAATGAGAATCGAGTCCACTTCGTCGACGATCGCATAGTAGAGCGGACGCTGGCGGCGAGCGGCGACGTCGTACTCCATGTTGTCACGCAGGTAGTCGAAGCCGAATTCGTTGTTCGTGCCGTACGTGATGTCGGAGGCATAGGCGGCGCGCTTTTCCTCGTTGTTCTGATTCGAGAGGATCTTGCCGACCGAAAGACCGAGCCAGTTGTAGAGGCGGCCCATCCAGTCCGCGTCGCGGGAGGCAAGGTAATCGTTGACGGTCACGACGTGGCAGCCCTTGCCGGGAAGGGCGTTGAGGTACACGGCGAGCGTGGCGGTGAGTGTCTTGCCTTCGCCCGTGCGCATTTCAGCGATCTTGCCGTCGTTGAGAACCATTGCGCCGATGAGCTGCACGTCGAAGTGGCGCATGCCGAGCACGCGCACGGAGGCTTCACGAACCACGGCAAAAGCTTCGGGGAGGAGCTCGTCGGTCGTCGCGCCCTTGGCGATGCGGTCGCGGAATTCCTGCGTCTTGGCCTTCAACTCTTCGTCCGAGAGCGCCTGCATGGCGGGCTCGAGCTTGTTGATGGCATCGCACTTGCGGCGATATTGCTTGATCAGGCGGTCGTTGCGACTACCGAAGATTTTTGTCAGAAGTTCGTCAAACATTGTGTGTAACCAGAATGGATCTGAGGGCACGGACGGAACCATATGCGGCATGGCCGCGCCGCTCACGCCGGCGCTGTTCCGTGCTACCCTGTTTTCGGTTGCGCCGGAGCCTCCTCCCTGTTGGAAAGGCGTGCGTAGCGCCCCTCCGCAGGCCCCGACCTGCATAGCTGTTGGATTATCGCACAGAATTCCGCCACCTGATTTGTACCTACGGGCTATTCTGTAGGCGTTTTCCTTCTCTTACAACAAGGTCGCAATGTGACACAAGACTTCATCCGCCGAAGAATCGGACGACAGACGATCGACAGCTGCCTCGCCCGCGACGAGCTGCAGCCGCTGATGGCCTCCTACGCGCTTTCAAAGCGCGCAGGCGCAGTCGCAGCCCACGTGCTTCGCCCCTTCAGGATGAGCATCGACTTCACAGATCCCGCCTACTGCCGCGTCGAGGGGCACACGCTCGTGCTTCTGGCTGAAAGCGCCGTCCAACAAAACAGAATCAGACAGCTCACCCCCAGACTGGCCGCCGCCGCAGTAGCGGCGGGTCTTCCCGTCACCGCCGTCGACGCCCGCATCATTCCGAAGCGCCCCGCACCCCAGGCGGGCGTTCCTATTCCGCGGATCGAGCGCGCGCCGTCCGCAGTGGGTGCCGCCGCCATCTCGGGCATTCTTGACGACATCGAGGATCCCGCCCTCAAGGCCACGATGGAAAGACTTCGCAACGTGATCAAGCCCGGCGAGGAAAACCGCCGGCGTCTTCTCGAGGAGCGTCTCGGCAGGGAATCGATCGACCTGAGCACCGAGCGCATGCGCCTCACGACGCTCGTAGCGGACCTGACGCACGGCATCAACGCCGCGATCATCCCCACCGAGGAGGAGGCCAGAGACTATCCGAGACTTGAGGCCGAGCGCGAGCGAAAGCTTGAGCTTCTGGCCGAACAGAAGGACCGCAGGCTTGTCGCCGTGCACAGGCTCGAGCGAATCGACGCCAGACTCGACGCCATCAACCGCGCGCTTGAGCTTCTGCCCTCGGACGCGCAGGCCGCCGAGGCCGCTCTCGTCGCACCCGAAGACGAGGAAGCCCCTCAGGCGCCGCCCGCCGCACCGCGCGTTTCCGCCGCCGCGGCGGCCGCCATTGCGTCTCTCGCGCGCGAAACGCCGTCCCCGCGCATGCGCAAGGCCCTGATGAGCCACATTCCGACCCTCGCACCCGATGAGGCCCACTACCCCGAGGCCCTTCACGCCGACATCCGCAGGGAGGCCGAACGCCTTTCCATGCTAGAGAATCCGACGCCTGAAAACACGAAGCGCCTTGCGCAGCTTCTGGAAGCCGCCAAGGCGCTGTCGGAGCGTCCGCAGGACGCGCGTGCGATTGCAGAGGGACTTTACGGCCTTACCTGATCGGTCTTCTGCATCCAGAAGTCGACGGGGCAGTCCTCGGCCCTGTCGAACGTCGCCCACTCCCAGGCCGTCTCGTCTGCAAGAAGAGCGCGCAGGAGCTGGTTGTTGAGGCCGTGACCCGACTTGTGCGCAACGTAATGCGCAAGAAGCGGATGACCAAGCACGTAGAGGTCGCCCATTGCGTCCAGGATCTTGTGCTTGACGAACTCGTCGTTCTCGCGCAGTCCGCCCGGATTGAGAATGCGAAACTCGTCCATCACGATGGCGTTCTCGAGCGAGCCGCCCTGGGCGAGCCCCATGCGGCGAAGCATCTCCACATCCTGCACGAAACCGAATGTGCGGGCACGGGAGACCGCCTGCTCGTACGTGACGCGCGAGAAGTCGACGTCCGCCTTCTGCTCCGTGCGGTCGATCGCCGGATGACCGAAGGCGATGGTGAACGTGAGACGAAAGCCCTCGTGCGGCTCAAGCCTTGCGAGCTTGTCGCCTTCGCGAACCTCGACGGGCTTGAGCACCCGCACGAAGCGCTTGGGCGCGTCCTGCTCAACGATGCCCGCCTGATGAAGCAGGAAGACGAAGCTTGCACCCGAGCCGTCCATGATCGGAATCTCGGCGGAGTCAACCTCGACGATCACGTTGTCGATGCCGAGGCCGTTGAAGGCGCTCATCAGATGCTCGATGGTCGCCACGGCGGCCTTGCCGACGTTGACCGTCGTGGCCATGCGCGTGTCGTTCACGTTGAGGGGATGAGCGGGAATCTCGACGGCGGGACGAATGTCCACGCGCCTGTAGAGAATGCCCGTGTCGGGTTCCGCGGGGCGAAGCACGAGGTGCACCTTGCGGCCGCTGTGAAGCCCGATCCCGACGGTCTCGACGGACTGCCTGAGCGTGCGCTGCTTGAACATGAGTGATCTCCGTACGAAAACCGGCGCTTGACGCGCCGGCTTCCTTCTGGGTCCCCGAACGGGCCGTGCCCGACGGAGCGGCTTACTTCAGATAGGTCGGAATGACGAACTTGGACACGTCAACCGCGGCATCCCCCTGCTGAGCGGCGGGTTCGGGCGCAGGGGCCTCCAGCGTCTGGCCGAAGACCGGGGTCTGAAGGCCAGCGGGGGCTTCGGACGAGGCGTTGAAGACTGCGGGAGCCTGAACGCCCGAGCCGGGTTCGTTCGCATCGAGCGGACGGTCGAGGCCGGTCGCCACGAGGGTCACGCGGATCTCGTCGCCCATCTCCTCGGAGATGGCGGAGCCGAAGATCACGATGGCGCTCTTGTGGACGAAGGTGTTGAGCACCGCCATGGCCTCCTTGATTTCGGCAAGCGTGACCGACTCGTTGCCCGTGAAGTAGGCGAGCAGGCCGCGGGCGCCCTGGAGGTTCGCACCTTCGAGAAGCGGACAGGCGATAGCCTTTTCCGCAGCCACGCGGGCGCGGTCCGGACCGGAGGCGGACGCCAGGCCAATGATGGCCGTGCCGCGTTCGCTCATGACCGTCTTCAGGTCCTCGAAGTCGACGTTGATGGTGCCAGGCGTGTGGATGATTTCCGCAATGCCCACGCATGCCTTGTAGAGCACTTCGTTGCTCATTTCAAAGCATTCCTTCATCGTGGCGTTCGGGGGGCATTCGCTCTCGAGCTTCTCGTTGAGAATCACGATCATCGAGTCGACCTTGTCCTTGAGGTTCTCGATGCCCTTTTCCGCGCAACGCATGCGACGGCCGCCTTCGAAGCTGAAGGGCTTCGTGACGACGGCAACCGTGAGGATGCCCATTTCCTTGGCGATCTCGGCGATGACGGGAGCAGCGCCCGTGCCCGTGCCGCCGCCCATGCCGGCGGTGATGAAGAGCAGATGCGCGCCGCGGATGGCCTCGGCCACCTGCTCGCGCTTTTCCTGAGCTGCGGCCGCGCCGACTTCAGGCCTGGCGCCAGCGCCGAGGCCCGTGGAGCCGAGCTGGATGTTCACGTGCGCACGCGAACGAGACAGGGCCTGATGGTCCGTGTTCGCGGCGATAAATTCGATGCCCTTCGCACCATGCGTGATCATGTGCTCGACGGCATTGCCACCGCCGCCGCCCACGCCGATCACCTTGATGACGGTGTTCAGAGGATCAAGTTCCTGCAGGATCTCAAAAGGCATTTTCTACCCCAAAATGTCGAATTTTTTAATTATGGCGGACTTTTGGCTTTTCTGCTTGCCGGAGCCGCCTCGAACAGCTTCGGCAGGCGGGCTCAGTAGTCCCCGAAAAACACGGTTCTTATCCTTCCCGAAAGGTTCAGGAGAGACGGCGTTCTGTAGCTTCGGCTGTCGCCTGCGGCCCTCGTCTTGTCGGCCGCCATCAACAGGCCTGCGGCAACGCTGGCGTTCGGCCTCATGGAAAGAGCATTCTTCTCATCAAAGCAGAGCGGCGCACCAATGCGCACGGAAACTCCAAACACGTCTCGCGCAACTTCGTCGATGGCGCGAAGGTTCGCGCCTCCGCCCGTGATGATCACGGCATGGACCTTGTCGAGATGGCCCGCCTTCTCGATGACGTCGCGATAGATGCGGAAGAACTCCTTCGCGCGCTCGTACAGGGTCTGCACGATCAGGCTTCGCGAGCAGAGCGGCGTGCCGCGCACGTCCTCCAGCGAGGGGCGGACGCTTTCGCCCGGCAGCACGCCGTCCATGCTGCAGCTTCCGAAGCGGATCTTGAGCTCTTCGGCCTGGTCGAGCGACACGCCGAAGATCGTGCTCAGGTCGCGCGTGAAGAATTCCGACCCGAAGGGACGGACGGCCGTCAGAAGCGTCCTGTGCTCGTACACCAGCGTCATCGACGTCGTCTCTGCCCCCATGTCGAGGACGAGCGTGCCGTTGTAGCGGTCGCTTTCCGTACTCACCGCAAGCGCGGCGGCGATCGGATGAGGCTCATATCCCGCAAGTTCGATGCCGGAACGCAGCAGGCTGCGCTTCATGTTCTCGGCGTTCTTCACGGAGCCGTAAACGGCATGATAGTAGGCCGTCACCTTGTCGCCCACCAGACCGACCGGCGTCTGCGAAAACGTATCGCCGCACGAATAGCCCTGCGGGATCATCTTGATGAGCTGCTTGCCCTGACGCAAGCTGTGCTCGCGCGCATTGTTTTCCGCCGCCTCGACGTCCGCGGGCTTCACCTCATTGCCTCGCACGACGGCCGTGCCCAGGCAGTTCTCGCTCGTGAGCGAGGAGCCGCCGATGGCGACCCAGGCATTCGAAAGCTCGGGAAGATTGCCTGCGGAGCGCGCCTCGCGCACCGCCGCCTTGATGTCGTCGACGGCGGCATTGAGATCCGTCACGATGCCGTTTCGAACGCCGTGCGAATCCCTGAAGCTGTAGCCACAGATGCGGTAGAGCCCCTCGCCCTTGGGCGACGGGAGCGCAACGACGCACAGCACCTTGTGGGAGCCGATGTCGAGACCGACAAGATAATCATTCGGGTTGTTCATCGTGCTGTGCGCTCCCAGGCTCTTCGTCCGGGACATCCGTATCCGTTCTCTGTTCGGCTTCCCGCAGTTTTCGAATGGCTTCGCGGTCGGGAAGCGTGGCCGCAAACGCCCTGTCATAGCGCAGGTCGATGGAGGCGGGCGGTCCGTCCATCAGCTCGACGACCCTCGGGTAGGCCGCCGCCAGATCGGCAACCTTCGCCACGATGTTCGTGCCTGCGTCCTCCCTGCCGAGTTCCACGCGCGTTGCGGGAATGTCGCCCGAAGCCATCACGAGGCTCCAGCCGCCGCGATCGCTGCAGGCGACGTCCGTCACCGTCGCGCCGATGGAGCTCAACGCGCGGGAGAACTCCCTGTAGTATCGGGCGATCTGAGCGGTCTGTCCTGCAGGACCGTAGAAGTTGGGCAGCGGATCGGACGGGTTGTCGCGCTCGTCGGGATTGGCGGAAAAGAGCACGCCGTCTGGATCGACAAGACGACCGTCCTCATAGACCGCGAAGGCGCTGTAGGTTTCGACGGCAATGCGAAGGCCGTCGGGCCAGACTCTCCTCACCACGGCACGCTTCACCCAAGGCACCGTCTCGGCCGCCCTGCGGACCTCGTCGAGATCCTCGGTGAAGAAGTTGCCCCGAATGACGGGCTCCACCGCCTGCTTCACGCGCTCGACGGGCACGCGCGCAACATCCCCCTCGACCTCCAGAGTCGAGAAGTCGAAGACGGGCAGATGCATCACCGCATCGGCCGCACGGCCTGCGCCAAGCACAACGACGGCCGCCGCAGCCAGACCGCAGACCGTCTTCGTCCAGAAGCGCAGGCTTGCGCGGCGGGCCTCGCGGGCCTCCTCCTGCGCACGCGCCAGAGCACGCCGCTCGATCGCCTCTTCAGGCGTGACGGCCTCCGCGGGGTTTTCGGGACTCTCAGCCTTCATCCTGCGAAACTCCGTCTGTCATCCGCTCCCGCGCTCAGTCGCAGCGGGCGAGCGACAGAACCTTGAGGCACAGGTCGGCATAATCCATGCCGACCGCACGGGCCGCCATCGGCACGAGCGAATGAGGCGTCATGCCGGGCGACGTATTGATCTCGAGCAGCGCGAAGGAGCCGTCGGCGCGCTGCAGCGCGTCGATGCGGGACCAGCCGCGTGCGCCTACGGCGGCAAACGCACGTTCGCAGAGCGAGCCGAGCGTCGCGGCCGCTTCGTCTTCGAGCTTCGCGGGGCAGTCGTAGTGCACTGCGTCGCCGAAGTACTTGTTGTTGAAGTCGTAGTCGCCTTCAGGAGCGCGGATCTCAATCACGGGAAGCGCACGACCGTCAAGCACGGCGACCGTGAACTCCCTGCCGTGGATGTACTCCTCGACAAGCACCTCGTCGCCGCGGACGCCCGCAGCGTCCTCAAGCGCCTTCCTGAGGGCGGCGACGGTCGGCTCGGCGAGCTTGGTGACGCCGATCGAGGAACCGTCGTGAGCGGGCTTGACCACGAGACCCGTCGCGCCGAGACACGCAATGGCCTCTTCAAGCACGGCGTCGTCCGCCTTCGGATCAATCATGACGCCCTCGGGCACGGGAATACCCGCACTGCGCCACACGCGCTTCGTCAGATCCTTGTCGATGGCCATGGCGCTCGCCGTAACGCCCGGCCCCGTATACGGGATGCCGAGATAGTTGAGCACGCCCTGAATGGTGCCGTCCTCGCCGAGACGGCCGTGCAGCGCGATGAACGCGCGGTCGAAGCCACCCTTTTCAAGCGTCTCAAGGCTGTCCGTCTTCGGGTCGAACTTGAGGACGTCAACGCCCTTCGACACGAGCGCCTTGTGGACGCCTTCGCCGGACATCAGAGAGACCTCGCGCTCGGAGGAAACGCCGCCCATCAGCAGCACGACACGACCTAAGTTTTCCATCTTCACTAATCCTTTCCGTTCAATTCATTCGATTCAATTCAAAGTTCCCGCGTCACTTCGCGCCGTCGGCGATCGCAGGCGCGACCCTACCGATGGAGCCTGCGCCCATGGTGATGACGACGTCGCCGTCGCGCACCATGCCCGCGATCGCATCGGCCACGCCCTCGACGGGCACGACGACGGGTCGGTGGAAGCCCTTGGCGGCAATGGCTGCGGCAAGATGCTCGCTGTCCGCACCTTCGATCAGAGCTTCGCCCGCAGGGTAGACCTCGGCGAGCACGAGCCCGTCGATGTCCTCGAGCACGTCGACGAACTGCTCGAAGCAGTCGCGGGTGCGCGTGTAGCGATGCGGCTGGAAAGCGACGATGACGCGCTTTTCGGGCCAGACGCCGCGCACGGCGGCAAGCGTCGCCGCCATTTCATGGGGATGATGACCGTAGTCGTCGATGAGCTTGTAGTGGCCCGTCACACTTCCGTCGGCGGCACGCACGGGAATATCGCCGTATTGCGTGAAGCGGCGGCCCACGCCGCGGAATTCCGAGAGGCCACGAACAATGGCCTCGTCGGAGACGCCCACCACGGTGGCGATCGCCACGGCGGCCAGAGCATTCCTCACGTTGTGGATGCCTGGCAGGTTGAGTACGACGGGAAGCGGCGGATGATCGGGCCTCAGGATCGTGAAGGCCATCTGCGTGCCGACGGCGCGCACGTCGATCGCGCGCACCTGAGCGTCGGCCGACAGACCGTAGAGAATCACGGGCTTGGTCACGCGCGGACGAATCTCGAGCACATGCTCGTCATCGGCGCAGAGCACGGCTACGCCGTAAAACGGGAGCCTCTCGAGGAAGTCGACGAAGGCGGACTTCAGGTTCTCGAAGCTGTGGCCGTACGTGTCCATGTGATCTTCGTCGATGTTGGTGACGGCGGAAATCACGGGTGTGAGGTTGAGGAATGACGCGTCCGACTCATCCGCCTCGGCGACGAGGAATTCGCCCGTGCCGAGCCTGGCGTTCGCACCCGCGCTGTTGAGACGGCCGCCGATCACGAAGGTCGGATCAAGATCGCCTGCGGCGAGCAGCGACGCAGTGAGCGACGTGGTCGTAGTCTTTCCGTGGGCGCCCGCAATTGCGATTCCGCGGCGAAGACGCATCAGTTCGGCGAGCATCACGGCGCGCGGCACGACGGGAATGCCGAGCTCGCGGGCGGCGACGACCTCCGGGTTGTCCTCATGCACCGCCGACGAAATCACCACGGCGTCCGCGCCGCGGATGTGCTTTTTGTCGTGGCCACAGAAGACGCGCGCACCGAGCGACTGCAGGCGCTCGGTGACGGCGCTCTTCGAGAGGTCCGAGCCGCTCACGACGTAGCCGAGATTGAGCATCACCTCTGCGATGCCGCTCATGCCCGCACCGCCGATGCCGACGAAATGCAGATGGTTGACCAAAAACTTCACGCTTGAATCTCCTCAGAGGGCGGGAAAGGGATCCCGCCCGTCAATCCTTTACTTGGCGTCCTGCGCTCCCGTCCTGCGGGCGACGGTTTCGACGATGAGGTTCGCCACGGCCTCGGCGGCCTGCGGACGCGCCGTCGCACGGGCGTTCTTCGCAAGCTCAAGCAGATGGTCGCGGGTGAGCCCCGAGATGAGTTCGGCCATGCGCTCGACCGTAAACTCGGGCTGCGGCACCATGATCGCGGCATGACGCTCGACCATGTACTTCGCGTTGCCCGTCTGATGCGCCGTCGTCTTGGCGACGAACGGAACGAGAATGCTCGCCACGCCCGCCGCGCAAAGCTCGGAGACGCTCGTCGCGCCCGCGCGGCAGATCACCACGTCGCAGTCCTCGTATCGGGCCGCCATGTCGTTGATGAAGGGAACGACCTCGGCCTTGACGCCGAGCTTTTCATAGGCCTCGCGCACGGGCGCATCGCGGTCCTTGCCCGTCTGATGAACGATGATCGGACGCTGCTCCTGCGGAATGGCCGCAAAGACGGCGGGCATGTTGTCGTTGAAGACCTGGGCGCCGAGGCTGCCGCCGAAGATGAAGACGCGCAGCGGCCCCGTGCGGTTCGCCATGCGGTCCTGCGGGGGTGAGACGGCGACAATCTCCTCACGAACGGGGTTGCCCGTCGTGCGGCCCTTTTCCTTCGCAAACGTCCTCGCGCCGCCGGCAAAGCCGCAGGCGAGCGCGTCGCAGAAGGGAAGCAGCGTATTGGTGGACATCAGCAGGTCCGCATCGCAGTTCATCATCACGAGCGGAAGCTTCCTGCGGTGAGCGGCAAAGCCGAACGGCACGGCGACATAGCCGCCCGTCGAGAAGACGGCGTCGGGCTTTAGCTCATTGAGAAGCTTCATCGACGCGAAGAATGCGCCGATCAGCTTGAAGCCGCCCTTGATCGCGCCGAGCGGACCGCGGCCGCGCACGCCCTGAAAGTCGAGTGCGTGGAACGGAATGCCGTGGCGCTCCACGAGCCCGCGCTCCATGCCTGCGACCGTGCCGACCCAGGAGATCTTCCATCCCCTGCTTGCCATGACCTTCGCCACGGCAAGGCCGGGCATCACGTGACCGCCCGTACCGGCCGCAAGAATCACCAAATGTTTCGAATCCGTGCTCACACCTGACCTCCGCGCATCAGCATTCTGTTTTCCTTGTCAACGCGCAGCAGCAGGCCGATGGCGATGAGGCCCGAGAGCAAGGCGCTGCCCCCGAAGCTCACGAAGGGAAGCGTCAGACCCTTGGTCGGCAGTAGCCCCGAGGCCACGCCCACGTTAATGAAGACCTGCACGCCGAACCATACGCCGATGCCCTGCGCAAGAAGACCCTGAAAGAATCTTTCCAATTTGATCGACACGCGTCCGATCTCGAACGCATGCCTAATAAGCCAATAGTAAATGAAGAGAACGAGGCAGACGCCCACGAAGCCCGTCTCCTCGGCGATCACCGCCATGATGAAGTCGGTGTGCGCCTCGGGAAGGTAGTAGAGCTTCTCGACCGAGCCGCCGAGGCCCACGCCGAAGAGTTCTCCGCGTCCGAATGCGATCAGGGAGTGCGACAGCTGGTAAGCCTTGTCGAGCACGTGCTCGGGAGCCCAAGGATCCCAGTATGCAAAGATTCTGCCCAAGCGCCACGGCGTGTCGATGATCATCCAGAAGACGAAGCCCACGACGACCGAGATCACAAAAGTGAAGATTTTAAAGGAGAGGCCGCCTAAAAACAGCACGCCCATGATTTCGGCGACGATGACCACCATGGCCCCGAGGTCGGGCTGCTGAATGATGAGGGCCGCAATGGCCACCATGGCGAACGCCATCGGGATGAAGCCCTTCTGGAAGGAATGCATGTATTCCTGCCTCATCACGGCGAACCATGCAGCCATGATCAGAGCCGCGACCTTCATGATTTCCGAGACCTGTAGGTTCATCACGCCCAGACTGATCCAGCGCTTCGCGCCGTTGACGGTTTTGCCGACGCCCGGCAGCAGCACGCACACCAGCAGGATGAGCGCCCCGAAGAACACCCAGAGCGCGTAGCGCTGCCAGAAGCTCATCGGAATCTTCGTGACGATCCAGCCCGCGCAGACACCGACGACGATGCTCTGCAGATGCTTCATGACGAAGTAGAGCGCGTCGACGCCGTAACGGGAGTTGTCGGCGAAGACGGACGTGGCGGAGTACACCATGACGGTGCCGATGCCGAGCAGTGCGGCCACGCAGATGATCACCTCAAGGCTCGCGTTCGCACGCTCCTTGAGCGTCGCGACGGCGCGCCCCTGCGTCTGCCAGTCCTCCTTCTTCTTTTTCCGTCCGAAGCTCAGCACGCCTGCTCCTCGGCCGCAATCGCGCGGGCACAGGCAATGAATCGGGCGCTTCGCTCGGCATAGTCCCTGAACATGTCCCAGGAGGCGCAGGCGGGCGAGAGAAGAAGCACGTCTCCCTGCGCATGCCTTGCCCAGAGCCAGTACACGGCTTCCTCAAGCGTCGTCTGACGCGCCATGGGAATGCCCGTAGCGGAAAGCGCCTCCTCGATCAGGGGCGCGTCGCGCCCGATGAGGGCGACGGCGCCAGCCGTGCCTTTCAGGGCTTCGACCAGAGGCGAGAAATCCTGCCCCTTGCCGTCTCCGCCGAGAATGATGAGGATGCGGCGGCCCTGAGCTGCGAAGCCCTTAACGGCAGCGGCCACAGCGCCCACGTTGGTGCCCTTCGAGTCGTCGATGAAGGTAACGCCGTCACAATCGAGCACGCGCTCGACTCGATGCGGCTCGCCCCCGTACGCGGCAAGCGCGGCGAGCGCAGGTCCGACGGGCAGGCCTGCAGCCTCGATGAGGGCGAGCGCGGCAAGTGCGTTCATCGCGTTGTGGCGGCCGGCAATGAGAAGCGACTTTTCAGGGCAGAAGAGCGTGGGCTCAGACGCGCCCTCATCAAGCCTGGAAAGCCACAGCAGGCCGTCAGCCCCTCTGGCGAGGCCGTATTCGCCCGCCTTGACGGGCTCACCGCCGCCGAACGTGCGCACGGGACCTCCCTGTGCAAGACGGAGCGTCTCGGCGTCCTCGCGATTGACGACGCGAACGGTGTCCTGCTTGAAGATGCGCCCCTTCGCCTCGGCGTAGGCCTTCATGTCGCCGTGCCAATCAAGGTGGTCCTCGGTGACGTTCAGAACAGCTGCGGATACGCACTTGAGGCTCGACGTCGTGTCGAGCTGAAAGCTCGAGAGCTCAAGCACCCAGACCTCGGGCAGAACGCCTGCATCGAGCGCCTTGTCGAGCTCGGTCACGGCGTTGGGGCCGATGTTGCCCGCAGCCGTCGCACGACGGCCGCCCTCGGCGGCCATCTTCGTGACCAGCGTCGTCGTGGTCGTCTTGCCGTTCGTGCCGGTCACGCCGATTACGACGGGGCGGTAACCCGTGCGGGCCTCAAGGTCTGCGAGCGCTCTGGCGAAGAGTTCGATCTCGCCCACGACCTCAATGTCGCGGGCCCTGGCGCTCGCGACAAGCGGTGCAGCCGCACCGAAGCGGGTGGAAAGCCCGGGGGACATCACGACGAGCGAAACGCCGTCGAGGAGCGATTCGGGCAGGCCGCCCGTGCGGATTTCTGCATCGGGCATCTCGGCCCCGAGCCTTTGCGCACCGGCGGGCGCCTCGCGCGTGTCGGCCGCGCGGATTTTCCATCCGCGGCGACCGAGATGATGCGCACAGGCGAGCCCAGAGGCGCCGAGCCCAACGATGAGGGCGGTCTTCTTGTCAACTTCCTGCTTCATGATCAAACTGTCCTTTTCAAACCCCGCGGAACGCCCTGCCCGTCAGCGGATCTTGAGCGTCGAAAGGCCGATGAGCACGAGGATCATCGTGATGATCCAGAAGCGCGTGACGACCTGGGTCTCCTTCCAGCCCTTGAGCTCGAAGTGATGATGGACGGGAGCCATCAGGAAGATGCGCTTGCCGTGGGAGAGGCGGAAGTAGACCGTCTGAATCATGACGGAGAGCGTCTCCACGACGAAGATGCCGCCCATGACGGCGAGCACGAGTTCCTGACGGGTGATGACGGCCATGGTGCCGAGGCAGCCGCCGAGCGCCAGCGCGCCCACGTCGCCCATGAAGACCTGGGCGGGATGGGCGTTGTACCAGAGGAACGCGAGACCTGCGCCGAGCAGGCCCCCTGCGATCACGACGAGTTCGCCCGCCCCCGGAATGTAGGGAAAGATCAGATAGCCCGCATAGTCGGGACGTCCCACGACGTAGGCGAAGATGCCCAGCGCACCGCCCACCATGACGCTCGGAAGGATGGCAAGACCGTCGAGGCCGTCGGTGAGGTTCACGGCGTTGGAGCTGCCGACGATCACCACATACGTGAAGACCATGAAGCCCACCAGGCCGAGCGGAAGGGCGATGTCCTTGAAGCACGGGATGAGAAGGTGAAGGTTGCTCGAGATGTCGAGCGGGAAGCCAGCCTCGACCCAGCCCGCAATCGTCTCGGTGAGCGTTCCGCCCGCAGGAACGGAAAGCGCAAATACAAGGTAGAAGGCTGCGGCAAGGCCGATCACGGACTGCCACGAGAACTTCTCCCTCGCGCTCATGCCCTTGGGATTGTGGTGCACGACCTTGCGGTAGTCGTCGATCCAGCCGATGGAGCCGTAGCCGAGCGTCACGAAGAGCACGACCCAGATGAAGCGGTTGGAGAGATCGGCCCAGAGCAGAGTCGAAACCGTGATGGCGAAGAGAATGAGCGCGCCGCCCATCGTCGGCGTGCCGTCCTTGACGAGATGGGTCTTGGGCCCGTCGGTGCGCACGGCCTGTCCGAAATGCAGGTTCTTAAGGCGGGCGATCATCCAGGGACCGAGCGCAAACCCGATCCCCATGGAGGTGAGCGCGGCAAGCACCGCGCGCAGCGTCAGGTAGTTGAAGACGTTGAGGGCCGGGAAACCGTCGGCCAGAGAGCGGAAAAGTTCTAGAAGCATGTTGCAAAGCCTGAAGGCTCAGGCTCTCTTTGTTCTTGGATTGCTGGGTTTATTCTTCGTTGTCCTGCAGGGCGCGCACGACGGCCGCAAAGCCCATGAAGTGGCTCGCCTTGACGGTCGCCGTCCCCCTGAGACCCTTGAGTGCCTCGATGAGGGCGTCTCTGGTCTCGAACCAGCGGCCGCCTTCGCCGAAGGCCTCCGCCGCATGACGGGAAAGCGGACCGCAGGCGTAGAGGGCGTCGATGCCGAGCGATCTGGCGTACTCGCCGGCCTCGCGGTGGGCTTCTTCGGCGCTGTCGCCGATCTCGCCCATGTCGCCCAGGATGAAGGTCCTCGGGCCCGCCTCGCCCGCAAGGACGTTCATGGCGGCGCGCACGCTGTCGGGATTGGCATTGTATGCCTCGTCGATCACAACAAGGTGCTTTCCGACGAAACGCGTGCCGCGTCCGGGAACAGGCTCGAAGGCGCCGAGCCCCGCCGCAACGGCCTCGGGGCCGATGCCCATAGCAAAGGCCGCAGCCGTAGCGCCCGTGGCGTTGTGCACGTTGTGGCTTCCCGCAATGCGAAGCTTCGTGCGCACCACGTCGCCTTCGTCCGTCGAGATCACGAGCTCTCCGTTCTCGACTCGGCCCATGACGTCGGCCTCGACGTCGGGATCAGTCGAATAGGTCAGCTCGTCGACGCCGCGCGCGAGCGCGAGGTCGGCCCAGATGTCCGCGCATGCGTCGTCGGCGGGATAGACCGCCGTGCCGCTCTCGGGGAGGGCGGCGATCACGAGTCCGTTTTCACGGGCCGTCTCCTCGACGCCCCTGAGGAACTCCTGATGCTCGCGCTGCGCGTTGGTAAGCAGCGCCACGGTCGGACGCGTCCAGTCGGCGAGCCTCGCCATTTCGCCCCTGTGGTTCATGCCGCACTCGATCACCGCACCGCGGTGCTCGAAGGCAAGCTTCAGAAGCATCTTGGGCACGCCGACCTCGTTGTTGAAGTTGCCTTCGGTCGCGCACATGCGCTCGGCGCCCCATCGCGCGAGGAGGATCGATGCAAGCATCTGGGTCGTCGTGGTCTTGCCGTTGCTGCCGGCGACGACAGCGAGCGGGAGCGCAAAGCGTCCGCGCCAGGCCTTGGCCGCAAGCCCGAAGGCCAGCCCCGAGTCCGTGACGACGATCTGGGTGATGGCGGCGTCCACCTTGCGTTCGACGATGGCGCACACGGCGCCCGCCTCGGCCGCTCCGACAACAAAGTCGTGCCCGTCAAAACGCTCGCCCGAAAGCGCAACGAAGACATTTCCCGCCTTCACCGTGCGGGTGTCCGTCGAAAAGCCCTCGTAGGACTGCGAAAAGTCTCCGGCCGCCGCAACGACAACCGGCTCGAGCGCTTCAAGAAGCTGCTGCAGGCATTCCATGATCAGACTCCCTCAACCGCGCGCAGCATCTGCACGCGTCGTTCGTTGAAGGCCTCGCGCACGACTTCGGAATCGCTGAAGTGGTGCTTAACGCCGTTGATTTCCTGATAATCCTCATGGCCCTTGCCGGCGATGAGCACAACGTCGGCTCCGTCGGCCTCGGCAACGGCGTGATGAATCGCCTCGGCCCTGTCCGTCACGACTCGGGCGCCGGGTGCGCCCGCCGAAATGTCGGCGATGATCGCGTCGGGATCCTCCGTGCGCGGATTGTCGCTCGTGACGACGACCTCGTCGGCGAGCCTGACGGCGATGCCGCCCATGACGGGACGCTTGCCTGCGTCACGGTCGCCGCCGCAGCCAAAGACCGCCCAGAGGCGACCGCCGCGGGCCTGTGCCACAGGCCTCAGGCTCTCAAGCGCCTTTTCAAGCGCATCGGGCGTATGGCTGTAGTCGACCACCGCAAGAGGCGCGCCCTCGGCGCGCATGAGCTGCATGCGGCCCGGAGGCGACGCAAGCGACTCGGCCCAGGCCGCGAGCCTGTCTGCTTCGCAGCCCTTTGCAAGCAGCACGGTGGCCGCCTGAATGAAGTTCGAGACGTTGAAGCCGCCCACCTGCGCAAGGTGCACAGACGTCGCAGCTCCGTCCACCTTCATCAGGAAACGCGTGCCCGCCTCGGTGGCCTCGATGTCCGAGGCCTCGACGACATGGTCGGCCGCAAAAGGCACGACGCCCGTCAGGGTCGTCGCCCAGACGGCCGCGCCGTTCTTCCTCGCCGTCTCGGCCATGAGTCCCGCATAAGGGTCGTCGACATTGACGACCGCGGTCCTGAGGCCGGGCCAGGCGAAAAGAATGGCCTTGGCTTCGGCATAGGCGTCCATGGTAACGTGGTAGTCAAGATGATCGCGCGTCAGATTTGTGAAGACGGCCGTGTCGAAATGGGATCCCGTCATGCGGCCCTGCTCAAGCCCGATCGAACTTGCCTCGACGGCAAAGGCCTTCGCGCCAGCCTTTTCAAGGTCGGCGTAGACGCCCTGAAGGCTCACGGCGTCGGGCGTCGTGAGCGCGGGCATGTCGAAGGACTCGCCCGCGAACCTGCAGCCCACCGTGCCCATGACGGCGCAGGGCGTGCCGAAGTTCGTCAGAAGCGCGGCGATCCAGTGCGTGGTCGTCGTCTTGCCGTTCGTGCCCGTCACGGCGACGCCCGTCATCCTCGAAGACGGATCGCCGTAGAAGGCGGCCGCCACCTCTCCTAGGTGCTTCGAGAGGTCGTCGACGGAAAGGCTGGCGATCGGGAAGCGCTCGGCGTCGGGCGCATCGTTGCGCGTCTCCATCAGCACGCCCGCCGCGCCTCGCGCGGCCGCCACGCGGATGAATGCGCGGCCATCGGCCTTGAGGCCGGGAACGGCGACGAAGACGTCGCCCGGCTTCACGCTGCGGCTGTCGAGCCGCAGATGGGCGCCGTCATGCACAAGGGCCTTGAGCCAGGCCGTCACTTCGTTCATCGACTTGTTCATCTTGTGTTCAATCCATTGCGTTGTCAGTGTCTAACCTTCGCGAGAAGCCCGCCGCCCGCAGGCGCCGTCTTGTCGTCGGGCGAAACCATCAGGGTGCGCAGCGCACCCGTGGCCACCTCGTTGAAGACGGGGGCGGCCACCAGACCGCCGAAGCGGCCTTTCTTGGGCTCGTCGACCATCACGGCGACGATGAAGCGGGGCTGGGTCGCGGGCACGATGCCCACGAAGCTCGCCACCACGTCCCTCGTGTACTGTCCGTTCTTCACCTTGTTGGCCGTGCCCGTCTTGCCCGCGACCGAGTAGCCCGCCACATTGACGTTGGAGGCCGTGCCGCCGCGCTTGACGGTCGCCATCATCATGGCCCTCATGCGGCGTGCGGTTTCAGGCTTGAAGACCTGCGTGCCTGCGGCAGTCTCGCCAGGCATTCGCTTGAAGAGCGTGAGGTCGATGACGTCGCCGTTTCTCGCAAGCGCCGTGTACGCCTTGACAAGCTGCATGAGGGAGACGGTCACGCCGTGTCCGTAGGAAATCGTCGCCTGCTCGACGGGGCGCCAGGTCTTGCCTGGACGCAGTCTGCCCGAGGTCGCGCCGGGAAAGCCGATCTTGGGCGCATTGCCGAAGCCGAGCTCCGAATACGTCTCATAGAGCGTCTGTGGCGAGATTTCGAGGGCGATCTTCGCCGTGCCGATGTTGGAGGACTTGGCCACGACCTCGGCCACCGTCAGAAGGCCGTAGTCGTGCGTATCGCCGATCGTGCGGTCGCCGATCGTGAGCTTGCCGGGCGACGTCTGGATGGTCGTGAGCGGATCCACAAGCCCCATGTCGAGCGCCTTAGCAATGGCAAACGGCTTCATCGTAGAGCCGGGCTCGAACTGGTCGGTGAGCACGCGGTTGCGCACGCGCTCGAAAAGCACCGTGGAACGATCGTTCGGATCGTACGTGGGCTCGTTGGCCAGCGCGATGATCTCGCCCGTGTTGACGTCCGCCACCACGACGGCGCCCGCCTTAGCCTGATGTCGCTCGATGGCGGCCCTGAGCGCCTCGTAGGCGATGAACTGGACTCTGGAGTCGATCGCAAGGGTCACGTCGGTGCCCGCCTCGCTTTCCTTGGCCCAGACGTCGTCGACGATGCGGCCGTGAGGGTCGCGGATCACGCGCCTCGAGCCCGCGCGCCCTGCCAGCACATGGTCGCGGGCAAGTTCGACGCCTTCCTGTCCGTGATCGTCCGCACCCGTGTATCCCACGATGTGAGCCATGGCGGGACCGTCGGGATAGCGGCGGCGCATTTCGGGCGACATACCGATGCCGGGGATCCTGAGTGCACCGACGGCCTCGGCCAGGCCGAGATCGCGGTTGCGGGCCAGATAGACGAAGTTGGGCGACGAGCTGTGGTCAAGCTTCTTGAGCAGCTCCGAGTACTTGATGCCGAGCAGCTTCGCAAGCTCGCGCAGCTGCTGCTTCTCCTCCTTCGTGCTGCGGGGCACGAGCGCAGGGTCCGCCCAGACGCTACGGCAGGGCTGGCTCGACGCGAGCACGATGCCGTTGCGGTCGAGGATCTCGCCTCGGGGCCCCTGGATCGTGATCGTGCGCGCAAAGCGCTTTTCGCCCTCGTTCTGCAGGAAGTCATTGTTGAAGACCTGCAGATAAAAGGTTCTGCCCGCAAGAATGAAGAAAAGCATCAGGATTCCGAAAAACGCAAGGTAGGTGCGGTTCTTCGGAATGGGAATGATGATGAGGGGGTCGGCGGCATGCTCGGGCGCAGCCTTTCTGGCCTCACGGTCCTTTGCGAGGAAGTCCGCGATCTTCTCCCAGACGGCGAGCACGGAACGCTCGATCCATTCGAGAAGCGACAGCTTCATGGACGGCCTCCTCTGGAGCCCTCGGAGGCCCCCGCCTTGCCATCGGCCGCCGCAGCCTGAGCTGCGGCCGTGTCGGGCGCAAACGTGACCCTGTGATGTTCGTCCACCACCAGGTTCACCGTATTCTCGCCTCTGGCCACCTCGAGTCCGAGCGCACCCGCGCCGTCAGCGATGCTTCCGGGAAGCGACGCCTTGCGGACCTTGAGAAGAAGGTGGGCCTCGTCGTCGGCGAGCCTGCGGCCCACGTCGACGGCGCGCTCATGCTCCACGAAGAGCGTGCGCGCCCTGTACTGGACGTTGACGAGCGTGATGGCAAGCGCAAAGAGGACGAGACCCAGCACGGCCACGACGACCAGGTCCATCTTGCTTACCTGGCGCATGCCCCGTCCTCCGGACGCCAGGGCGACACGGTTCGCACGCCGACGCGGAGAATCGCCGAACGCGCGCGCGGATTCGCCTCGCACTCGGCCTCGGACGGCTTGATGCGCTCAATGTTGTCGAAGAGCGGCTTGGGCAGCATGTCGTTCGTGAGAGGAAGCCTCGGATCGAGCCCGCGCTCGGGGTGGGCCGCCCTGTCGAAGAAGTGCTTGACGATGCGGTCCTCGAGCGAGTGGAAGGTGATGACGGCAAGACGCCCCTCGGGCTTCAGAAGCCCTCCGGCGGCGTCAAGCGCCTGCTTGAGCTCGTCGAGCTCATGGTTCACCTCGATGCGCACGGCCTGAAAGGTGCGCGTGGCGGGATGCTGGCCCATGTCCTTGCGGTTGCGAGGCACGACGCCTGCAACCAGATCCGCAAGCTCGCGGGTCGTCTCCAGGGGCTTCGTCTTCCTGCGTGCGACGATCGCACGCGCAATCGGTCCCGCAAAGCGCTCCTCGCCGTAAAGGCTGATCACGTGGCGGATGTCGCGCTCCTCGGCCTGCGCCAGCCACTCAGCCGCCGTCATGCCGCGCGTGGTGTCCATGCGCATGTCGAGCGGACCGTCAAAGCGGAAGGAGAAGCCGCGCGCAGCGTCGTCGATCTGGGGGGACGAGACGCCGATGTCGAGAAAGATGCCGTCGGCCTGATGAACGCCGATCGCGGCAAGAGACTCCGTCATCGTCGAGAAGGGCTCGTGAATGATCGTGAACCTCGGATCCGTCCAGCTTCTGGCAACCTCGACCGCCTGGGGATCGCGATCGAACGCAATGAGCCGTCCCTTCGGGGACAGCTTTTCAAGAATGCGACGCGAATGACCTCCGCGCCCGAATGTTCCGTCGACGTACAGTCCGTCAGGGTCTCCCACAAGCGCCTCCGGCGCCTCCTCGCCCAAAACCGACAGATGAATGAATGCCTCGCTCACGCCCGCAACTCACAAACGATGGAGGCGGAACCAACCGCTCCGCCCCGAAAATTCTTCACAATCAGAACGAGAAGTCCGCCGCATCAAGCTCGGCCGCGAGCGCCTCGCGTTCACGCGCCTCAAGCGTGCTTCTGTCCCACAACTCGAAGTGCTCGCCCATGCCGATCAGCGCAACCTCCCTGTCGAGGCCGCACATCTGCCTGAGTTCGGAGGGAATCAGAATCCTGCCTGCACGGTCCGGCTCCAGATCGACGGCGCTGCCGAGAACATAGCGCACGAAGGCGCGCGCCGAATACGGCAGCTTCGCCAGCGCCCTGCGCTTTTCCTCCCAGACGGGCGCCGGATACAACACCAGACAGCCGTCGGGATGCCTCGTCACCGTGACTTTTCCCGCGCACGAAACGGCAAGAGCCTCCCGATGCCTTGCAGGCATCGACAGGCGTCCCTTCTGATCCAATGACAAGAGCGAAGTGCCTTGAAACACCCTCGGTCCTCCCGCAACCAGCCGTTTCGTTCGCCGCACGAGCCTGCGGCCCGCAGCGGATCTCCCCCACTTTTTCCCACTTCTGCAGTCTCACTTTAGCGTCAAGGCGTCCGACGGTCAAGGCAGGCAACATCTTTTTTCGAGGCCCCGCATCCGCTCCCGCGTGGGACTCCGGACTAGATAATTCGCCTTAGCCCGCACAGCAAGCCGTCCGTCATGTGATAGGCTTGACGGATTGCCTCTCCGAAAGCGCCGTACAGCCTCATCCTCACGCGTTTTCACCGAGAGAGGCCCCCTCGAACCCACCCTTCGATCTGACACGACTTATGAACATCCTCGACAAGATCATGAAGCCCCGCTCGATCGCGGTCGTCGGCGCCTCCACCAAGCAGCACACCATCGGCTCGGACATCATGAAGCGCCTGCGTGAATACGGCTACGCCGGCCCCGTCTATCCTGTCAACCCGAAGGGCGGCGTCATCGAAGGCCTGCCCGCCTATGCGACGGTGCTCGACATTCCCGGCGAAGTGGACCTTGCCGTCATCATCGTGAACGCACGCTTCGTGCTTCAGACGATCGACCAGTGCCACGAAAAGGGCATCAAGGGCCTGTGCGTGATCTCCGCAGGCTTCAAGGAAACGGGGACTGAAGGCGCCCGGCTCGAGGCCGAGCTTCTCGAACGCGTCCGCCGCTACGGCATGCGCTGCGTGGGGCCGAACTGTCTCGGCGTCGTCAACACGCATCCCGCCGTGCGCATGGACGCCTGCTTTGCCGAAGCGCTGCCCGAGCGCGGCAACATCGGCTTCGTCTCCCAATCCGGTGCGCTCGGTGGGGGCATCCTCAACATTCTCCGCGACCTCAACCTCGGCTTCGCGCAGTTCATTTCGATCGGCAACCAGGCCGACGTGAACGCCGAGACCGCGCTTGAATACTGGGAGGGGGACGAAGACGTCAGGCAGATCCTTCTCTACATGGAGTCCATCCAGAATCCCGCAAACTTCCGCCGCATCGCCTCGCGCCTCTCCAAGAAGAAGCCCGTGCTCGCACTCAAGGCGGGCCGCTCGGCCGCAGGCGCCTCCGCCGCATCCTCCCACACGGGCAGTCTTGCAGGCGCCGACCTCGCCGCCGACGCGCTCCTGCGCCAGTCGGGCGTCATCCGCGAGTTCTCCCTCAAGAATCTCTTCGCAACCGCCAAGGTCTTCGCCAACTGCCCGATTCCGAAGGGCGACAGGGTCGCCATCGTCACGAACTCCGGCGGCCCCGGCATCATGGGCACCGACGCCATCTGCGAAAAGGGCATGAAGATGGCCGAGCTCACGGACGAAACGAAAGCGAAGCTCCGGAGCTTCCTGCCTGCCGCCGCCTCCGTCAGGAATCCCGTCGACATGATCGCCTCCGCTCCGATCGAGCACTATCGCCAGACGCTCGAAACGGTGCTCGCCGATCCGAACGTCGACATGGTCATCACGATCTACCTGCCGTTCCTCGGCCTCAAGGACACCGACGTCGCCCGCGCGATCATGGAGATCAAGGCCGCACATCCCGAAAAGCCCGTCGTCGGCGTCTTCATGACGAAGAGCGAGTTCTTCACGGCATTCTCCGCCGCCGACGTCAACGTGCCCTTCTTCATGTACGTCGAGGAGGCGGTCGAGGGCCTTGCGCGCCTCAACGAACAGCGCCTCTGGATCGAGCGCCCCGAGGGCGTGCTTCCCGACTTCAAGGTTGACGGCGAACGCGCCCGCAACATCATCCGCACGGCGCTTGCCGACGGCCGCGACCAGCTTACGACGCGCGAGAGCATCGACGTTCTCGACGCCTACGGCGTGCGCGTGTGCAGGGCCGGCTTTGCCGCAGACGAGGACGCAGCGGTCGCCGTCGCCGACCGCATCGGCTACCCCGTCGTCATGAAGATGACCTCCAAGACCACGTCCCACAAGACGGACGTGGGCGGCGTGCGCGTCAACATAGGCTCAGCCGAGGCGCTTCGCGCCGAATACCGCGACCTCGTCGCCAAGCTCGACGAGCGCGGCCTGCTCGACGGGCTTGAAGGCGTCATCATTCAGGAAATGGTCAAGAGCTCCCGCGAAATGGTCTGTGGCATCGCCACCGACCCACAGTACGGCCCGATGCTGATGTTCGGCCTCGGCGGCGTCTTCGTCGAGGTCATGAAGGACGTCGCCTTCCGCATCGCACCCGTCACGGACACCGACGCTCGCGACATGGTCCGCTCGGTCAAGGCCTACAAGCTTCTTCAGGGCGCCCGCGGCACGACGCCCGCCGACATCGCCAAGGTTGAGGAGACGCTCCTGCGTCTCTCCCAGCTCGTGACCGACCTTCCCTTCATCGACGAACTTGACATCAATCCGCTCATGATCTCGGAAAAGACTGGTGAGCCGATCGCCGTCGACGGCCGCATCAAGGTGCGCCGCTGCGAGGCCGAATCGGCTCTCGCCTGATCGATCTGACGATTGCAAATAAACGAAGAGGGGTTCGGCTTGTGCCGAACCCCTCTTCTGTTGTCTGATGACCGGAAACTCTCCCGATAAGCCGGATTATGTTCCGCGCCCGAGGGCGCAGTGACGATCATTCGTCTAGGACGGCGCTCGCGCGACGCCTCAAGCCATCTACCCGCAACCGGTCCGGGCCGAACCATAGGCTGCCTATTTGATGTTGCTCCCCGTAGAGATTGCCCGTTTCAACCGACCCCAACGCCGGCTCGTCTCTGTTGCTCTGATCCTCGCCTCGCGGCGGACAGCCGTTAGCTGCTACGGTGCCCTGCGGAGTCCGGACTTTCCTCCCGCGGATTGCTCCGCCGACGATCGTCTGGAAAAGTTTCGCAGTCAGGGGACGCACTCTACCCGCTTTGGCGCATTTTTTCAACTCGCTCGACGAGTTTTCCCGCTTTTTTTGACGCCCGCCTCGATGCCTTGTGCGACAATGACGGGTTCTGCGGACCCCGTCGCCTGGACGCGGCATCTCCGCTCCCGATTCAGACAACTTACAAGAAGGCCGCCCCGCCTGATGCGGGCGGCCGCAAAGCCATGAACATCAAAATGAAGACGCTTGCCGCCGCGACGGCGGCTGCGGCCTGCGCCGCCGGCCAGGCTCATGCCGGCTTCCTTGAAGCCGTGATCGACACGACGCCGGCCGGCTACGTGTCCTCCTCCGCCGAACGCCCCGGCGACTTCGGCTCCTTCTGGCAGGACACCGTCCGCGGTGCCAAGGCCATCATGAAGGAAGGCAACAGCCTCTGGGTCGTTCCGACCTACACGAACCACCCGACCTGGGACTGGGACAAGCGTCATGAAGAGAACGGCTATCCCTTCGGCATGGGTCTCGGCCGTCAGGTCATCGACAACCGCGGCAACGAGCGCTCCTTCTTCCTCGTGACCTTCGTCGACTCTAACTACCGTCCCGAACCGGTCGCGGGCTACCAGTGGGTCGCCCGCTGGCCTGTCGCGGGCACGGGCCTGCACGTCGGCGCAGGCTACCTCGCCGCCGTCTCCGCCCGCGGCGACTACATGTGGGTTCCGTTCCCGATGCCGCTGCCCGTCGCGAAGATCGGCACGGACGACATCTCCTTCTACGGCACGTACATCCCCGTCACGAACGTGTTCTTCTTCTACTCCACGATCACGATCGACGACGCCAAGCGCCGCGACCTTCCGCTGCCCGCCACCAGCGCCTGGAGCGCAGACCGCAACTACCTCTACGGCGGCTGGGGCTGGGAGTACATGGACAACGGCGAGGAGTTCTCTCCGAGCAACGTCAAGAACGACAGCTCCTGGCACGTCGGCATGCGCCACTACTCGGGCCGCCACTGGGCGACCGACGTTTCGTACCGCCGCTCCGAGCATGACATCAAGACGGCGGGCACGGACACGAGCAAGTCCTACCGCTTCCAGACCTGGGCCGTCCAGCTTCAGTACAACATCGACGCCCTCGACAGCCTCCGCCTCTACGCGGGCGGCGGTCTGGGCTACTCCAAGATGAAGGGCCCCGCCGGCAAGGACGACTCCTTCCACCCCGTCACGTCGCTCGGCGCCACCTACGCGGTCACGAAGAACGTCTTCGTCAACGCCGAAATGTTCACCTCGTTCGCCCGCTACAAGGGCACCGTCGAGGCCCGCGGCGACGACTACGTGCTCAAGCCCATGGCGACCGACTTCACGCTCTCCCTGGGCGTGGCGTTCTGACGCCGCACGAATCCGTCCCGGACGCAACACCCGTTAACGGTGCGTTCAGACTGTTTCGGTAAAATTCATTGTTTTTTCGGGCGGCCCGCTTCGAAGGCCGCCCTTTTTTCATTTGCCGTCCCGGCGGCCGCGACCCTTGAGAGGCCGCCGCGGACACGTTCCATGCTTTCAGGAGTTGAACAAATGGACCTCAATGACGAACTCTTCCAGCGTGCGCAGATCTCGATTCCGGGCGGCGTGAACTCCCCCGTGCGAGCCTTCCGCTCCGTGGGCGGCTCCCCGCGCTTCATCGACCGCGCCAAGGGCCCCTACATGTGGGACGCCACGGGCAAGCAGTTCATCGACTACATCCTCTCCTGGGGCCCGATGATCCTCGGCCACAACAACGACGAAGTCATCGCCGCCGTTGACGAAGCCGTCTCGAAGGGCCTCTCCTTCGGCGCCGTCACGCAGGGCGAGACGCTCATCGCCGAAGAGGTCCGCAAGCTCGTGCCGTCCATGGACCAGGTCCGCCTCGTGAGCTCCGGCACCGAGGCCGGCATGTCCGCCATCCGCCTCGCCCGCGGCTACACGGGTCGCAACAAGATCATCAAGTTCGAGGGCTGCTACCACGGCCACTCCGACTCTCTCCTCGTCAAGGCGGGCTCCGGCATGCTCACCTTCGGCAATCCGTCCTCGGCCGGTGTTCCCGCCTCCGTGACGGAGCACACGCTCGTGCTCGAGTACAACAACCCGCAGCAGCTTGAGGACGCCTTCGCCCAGTGGGGCGACGACATCGCCTGCGTGATCGTCGAAGCCGTCGCCGGCAACATGAACATGGTCCGCGGCAACCCCGAATTCCTTCGCACGATGCGCGAGCTCTGCACGAAGCACGGCGCCGTCCTCATCGTCGACGAAGTCATGACGGGCTTCCGCGTCGCTCAGGGCGGCGCCCAGGCCTTCTACGGCATCGAGCCCGACCTCACGATGCTCGGCAAGGTGATCGGCGGTGGCATGCCCGTTGCCGCCTTCGGCGGTCGCCGCGAAATCATGCAGCAGATCGCTCCCCTCGGTCCCGTCTACCAGGCCGGCACGCTTTCCGGCAACCCCGTCGCCGTCGCCTGCGGTCTTGCGACCCTCAAGGGCATTCAGGCTCCGGGCTTCCAGGACAAGCTTTCCCGCGCCGCCGACCGCCTCGTCAAGGGCCTAACGGCCGCCGCTCAGGAAAACGGCATCACGTTCTGCGCCGACAGCGTCGGCGGCATGTTCGGCCTCTACTTCCTGCCGTCCGTCCCGCACGGCTTCGCCGACGTGATGAAGTCCGACACGGAGACGTTCAACCGCTTCTTCCACGGCATGCTCGAGCGCGGCGTCTACTTCGCCCCGTCCGTCTTCGAGGCAGGCTTCGTCTCGATCATGCACACCGACGAAGTGATCGACGCGACCATCGCCGCCGCTCGCGAGACGTTTGCTGAAATCGCCGCCTGAGCGGCGCCTGCATAAAGGACGATCATGGGTTCCGTCAAGACCTGGCTTGCCGCAGCTGCGCTCTGCGCCGCCGCGGCCTCCACCTGGGCCTCCGGGGCCCAGGATCTCCTCTCGACGCTCGACCGCGCGGCGCAGCCCGCACCCGAGCCGAGCGTCACCGTGCGGCTCGTCGCCCAGAACGAGGGCCTCACGCCTCAGGCCGAAAACCTTCTCGCCGTGGTGCTTGAGCACGCGCCGGGCTGGCACACGTACTGGCGCATGCCAGGCGACGCCGGCCTCACGACGCAGTTCAGCTTCACGACGCCGAAGGACGTTCGCCTCACGGATCCGCGCTTCCCGCTTCCCGAACGTCACAACGACAAGGGAATCGTGAGCTTCTCTTACGGCGGCACCGCCGTCTTTCCGTTCGAGGCCGAGATCCCCCGCTTCCCCGAGGGACGCTCCGCGCGCATCAGCATCCACGTCTCCTACCTCGCCTGCAAGGACGTCTGCATCCCCGGCGAGGGCACGGCCGAAATCACGCTGCCCTACGAGGTCGCGCCGAAGCCCTCGGCCGATGCCGAGCTCGTTTCGAACGCCATCGTCAACGTGCCCGAAGTGGCCGACATCCGCGGCGTGCGCGCCGTCTACGAGGAGGACCGCCTCAAGGTGACGGTACCCGCCTCCGAAGTGCACGTTGAGAAGAGCCTTTCCTTCTACCCGCTTGACGAGCGCGTGCTGAAGCTCTCCGACGAGCCGCAGCACCAGACCGAGGAGGACGGCAGCGCCTCCATCCTCATGACGCTCGCCCCCGAGTTCCTGCAGGAGCCCCGCGCCACGCTCTCGGGCGTCTTCTTGGGCGACGGCGGCCCCGCTGCGGGCGGCTGGGCGATCGAAACCTCCTTCCCGCTGGAAAAGGGCGCGGTGCCCAAGCCCGCCGTCTTCTCCGGCGCACTTCCCGTCGCAGGCTCGGGCGCCTCGGTGACGACCCTCACCGCCATCGTCTTCGCGTTCCTCGGCGGCCTCATCCTCAACCTGATGCCCTGCGTCTTCCCGATCCTCTCGCTCAAGATCCTGCAGCTCATCGAGGGCTACCGCAGAGGCGAAAGACTGCTGCCGCACGGCATCGCCTTCACGGGCGGCGTCCTCGTCACGATGGGCGTGCTGGCGGGTGCGCTTCTCGCCCTCAGGGGCGTGGGCATGGCGCTCGGTTGGGGCTTCCAGCTCCAGAGTCCGTGGGTCGTCTCGCTCCTGCTCGTGCTCTTCGTCGCCATCACGATCAACCTGCTTGGCGTCTTTGAATTCACTGCCGCAAGCCATCTCGCCGACACCCGCGTTGCGCGCAGCGCGCCGAGAACCGGTGCCGCGAGCTCGTTCTTCACGGGCATCCTCGCCGTCATCGTCGCCAGCCCCTGCACGGCCCCCTTCATGGGCGCCGCTCTGGGCTACGCCGTGACGCAACCCGCCGTCGAGGCGATCGCCGTCTTCCTCTCGCTCGGTCTGGGCATGGCGCTTCCGTGGCTTCTGCTCTGCATCTTCCCCGGCTGGTCGAGAATGCTCCCGAGGCCGGGGGCCTGGATGGACGTCTTCCGCAAGGTCATGGCAATTCCGATGGCGCTTGCCGTCGTCTGGCTCGGCTGGGTGCTCTCCAAGCAGGTCAGCCTCAACGGCATGCTTCTGATGCTTGCGGGCTGCGGCTCCGCCGCCATCGCGCTCTGGCTGCTCGGCCGAGAGCAGTGGGGCCGCGGTCGCAACCGCGTCCTGATGGGCGTCACGTCCTTTCTTGCGGCCGGCGCAATCGCCGTCATCGCCACGGGCGAATTCGACCGCGCCGCCACCGCACAGGGCAGGGGCGTCTGGCAGCCCTGGTCCGAAGAGGCCGTCAGGGCCTCCCTTGCCGAAGGCCGCCCCGTCTTCGTCGACTTCACCGCCGCCTGGTGCGTCACCTGTCAGGCCAACAAGGTCGCGGCTCTTGACCGCGACGAAGTGCAGACCGCCTTCAGGGACGGAAACGTCACGCTCCTCATGGGCGACTGGACGAACCGCGATCCCGCCATCACGGACATCCTCTCCCGCTTCGGCCGCTCCGGCGTGCCGCTCTACCTCCTCTACAGGCCGGACGGAACCGTGCAGGTGCTCCCCGAGCTCCTGACGCCGGGCATCGTGCTCGACGCCGTGAAGGGCGGGCAGCAATAAGACGAGGCCTTCCCTGGAAATCCAGAAAAAGCAAAAGCTCGCCGTCCGGCACCATACCGGGCGGCGAGCTTCGTTTCAGGATCCCGAATCCTCAGGAAGTGCCTGCGATGCAGGGCCTCACTTCTGCAGGTAGGTCCACTCGACCACCTTGTCGAGGAACCTGATACCGCCTGCCATGTTGCGCTCGCCGTGCACGCTGGCATAAAGCGCGTACCGCCTGCCGTTCTTCGCATAGACGTAGCCGCCGATCGAGCGCACGTCCTGCAGGTAGCCCGTCTTCAGATGCGTGCGGCCCGTCGCCTCAAGGCGCTTTCTCATCGTGCCGTCGACGCCCGAGACGGGCAGCGACGCCGCGTACTCGGTCATGCGGGGCGAAAGCCAGCCCGCCGCAAGAATCTGCGTCATTGCACGCGCCGTCACGCGCGAGGTGCGCGAGAGACCCGAGCCGTTGTCGATCATGACGGCGCCATCGGGCACGCCCTTTTCAGCCAGCCAGCCCGCCAGCACCGCTCGTGCGTCGTCCGTGTCGACGCCGGGGCGGGGACGCTCCATGGGCGCAAAGGCTCCGCCTGCAGTTCGGGATCCTGAGTCCGCCTCGTCGGGCGCGTTTCTGAGCGTGCCGAGCGTAAGGAAGATGTGACGGGCGATCAGGTTGTTCGACCACTTGTTGACAAGCGTCGTCACGACGGGAAGCGCATCGGACTCCCGCTCGGCGAGCTTCAGGGCGCCTTCGGGCACGCGCCCCTCGGCGACGTGTCCCGTCCAGGTGCGCCCGTCGCGCTCCCAGTACCACCTGAAGAGACGTTCGAGGTATTCGTTCTGAGAAAGGGACACCACGCTGAAGGTCTTCGGTCCGCAGGAAAGGGGAAGCGAGCCCTCGAACCTGGCTGCGAGCCTGCCGTCGGAAAGGTGTTCGAGCCTGTAGCCGATCGTCGACTTCCAGTCGCCGCAGGCGCCGCGCGAGAGGCGGATCGTCGACGGAACCTCAAGCCCCGAGAGCGGCGGCATGCTGATGATGCGCGCAGTCCCCGACGACTCGTCGGGAACGAACTCGAAGGAAAGGCTGCGATAGCCCGCCACCGCCGCGTCGGGCAGCTGGTTGTAGGGGCGGGAGCCCCGACCGTCGAAGGCGGAGGGATCTCCTTCGGGCAGGTCGAAGTAAGAGCGGTCGACCGTCAGGTCGCCCTCGATGCGCCTGACGCCCATCTGCGCCATCCGCTCGACGAGGAGCCCGAACTTTTCGGCGACGAGCGTCGGATCGCCGCCGCCCCTGAGCCAGATGCCGTTGACGCGGCCCTCCGCATCAGGCCTCGCCTTTGCATAGAACCCCGTCCTCCACTTCCAGTCCGCGCCCAGAAGTTCGAGTCCCGCGAGCGTCGTCACCAGCTTCGCGGTCGAGGCGGGAGCCACCGACCTGTCGGCGTTGACGGCAAGCAGGGGCCGGACGACGGGCATCCTGCCGCCCTCGGGCATCCTCAGTCCGTCGAGCGCGACGACCGACACCGTCACCGCCCTCGGGTCGACGCCGCAGTCCGCGGCGGCCTTCCTGAGCATGGGCGGGAGCCTTCTCTGCTCGGCGGCCCAACCGCTGCACGAAACGGACCAAAGGCCCGCCGCCATCATTCCGAAAGCCGCAAAAACGGCCGCGGAGCCTCTCGTTGAAAACCGCATTCCACCCTCGCCGCAGGCATTTCCACCAAGGCGCCCGGGAGCGACTCGGCAACCTGTAAAAATTCTTCAACAGCCCCCTTGTTTTTCAAGGAGGCATCCCCATATAGAGTTTAAATGCTAAGGCAAAGCCGCCCGTGCGGTCCGCCGAGGCAATGTTTTTTTGCATCCGGCAGCCGAACCCCGCCCTGAGAAGGGGCGATGCGACCGCCCGCCGGAAACCGTTTTATTTGGAGAACAACAAATGCAGATCCGTCCGTTGCATGACCGCGTCATCATCAAGCGTCTTGCTGCTGAAACGACCACCTCCTTCGGCATCGTCATCCCCGACTCCGCCGGTGAAAAGCCTGACCAGGGCGAAGTGATCGCCGTCGGCCCGGGCAAGCGCGACGAAGCCGGCCGCATCATCGCTCTCGACGTCAAGGTCGGCGATCGCGTTCTCTTTGGCAAGTACTCCGGCCAGACCGTCAAGGTCGACGGCGAAGAGCTGCTCGTCATGCGCGAAGAAGACATCATGGGCGTCCTCGCCTAATCAAAGGCTCGACAGCGCCTTGCATCATTTGTTTTTTCTAAGAAAGTAAAGGATTACAGAAATGGCTGCTAAGCAGGTTCTTTTCGGTGATGACGCCCGCTCCAAGATGGTCCGCGGCATCAATGTTCTCGCCAACGCCGTCAAGGTCACGCTCGGTCCGAAGGGCCGCAACGTTGTGCTCGACCGCGCCTTCGGCGCTCCGACGGTGACGAAAGACGGCGTGTCCGTCGCCAAGGAAATCGAACTCAAGGACAAGTTCGAAAACATGGGCGCCTGCATGGTGCGTGAAGTCGCCTCCAAGACGAGCGACAACGCCGGCGACGGCACGACGACCGCCACGGTTCTCGCCCAGGCCATCGTTGACGAAGGCATGAAGTTCGTTGCCGCCGGCATGAACCCGATGGATCTCAAGCGCGGCATCGACAAGGCCGTCGCCGCCGCCATCGAAGAGCTCCGCAAGATCAGCAAGCCGACGACGACCAACAAGGAAATCGCCCAGGTCGGCGCCATCTCCGCCAACTCCGACGCTGAAATCGGCGACATCATCTCCGAAGCCATGGACAAGGTGGGCAAGGAAGGCGTGATCACGGTTGAAGACGGCAAGTCCCTCAAGAACGAACTCGAAGTCGTCGAAGGCATGCAGTTCGACCGCGGCTACCTCTCCCCGTACTTCATCAACCAGCCGGAAAAGCAGGCCGCCGTTCTCGACAACCCGTTCATCCTCCTGCACGACAAGAAGATCAGCAACATCCGCGAACTTCTCCCCGTGCTCGAACAGGTCGCCAAGGCCGCCCGTCCGCTCGTCATCATCGCTGAAGACATCGACGGTGAAGCCCTCGCCACCCTCGTCGTGAACTCCATCCGCGGCATCCTCAAGGTCGTGGCCGTCAAGGCCCCGGGCTTCGGCGACCGTCGCGCCGCCATGCTCGAGGACATCGCCGTCCTGACCGGCGGCACGGTCATCTCGACCAACGTCGGCCTCACGCTCGACAAGGCCACGCTCGAACAGCTCGGCACGGCCAAGAAGGTTGAAGTCACGAAGGAAAACACGACGATCATCGACGGCGCCGGCCAGGCCGAAGCCATCGAAAACCGCGTCAGGAACATCCGCACGCAGATCGAAGCCGCCACGAGCGACTACGACCGTGAAAAGCTTCAGGAACGCGTTGCCAAGCTCGCCGGCGGCGTGGCCCTCATCAAGGTCGGTGCCGCCACCGAAGTCGAAATGAAGGAAAAGAAGGCCCGCGTCGAAGACGCCCTGCACGCCACCCGTGCCGCCGTTGAGGAAGGCATCGTGGCCGGCGGCGGCGTGGCGCTCATCCGCGCCAAGCAGGCCATCCGCGACATCAAGGGCGACAACGACGAACAGAACGCCGGCATCCGCATCGTTCTGCGCGCCATGGAAGAACCGCTCCGCCAGATCGTCGCCAATGCCGGCGACGAACCGAGCGTCGTGGTGAACACCGTCGCTCAGGGCGAAGGCAACTTCGGCTACAACGCCCAGACCGGCGAATACGGCGACCTCGTTGAAATGGGCGTTCTCGACCCGACGAAGGTCACCCGCACCGCCCTTCAGAACGCCGCTTCCGTTGCGTCCCTCATCCTCACGACGGACTGCATGGTCGCCGACATTCCGCAGGACGACAAGCCGATGCCCGCCGGCATGGAAGGCATGGTCGGCATGCCCGGCATGATGTAATCCATCACGCCTGACCAGCCGACCGCCGCCCGTTCTCAGGAACGGGCGGCCTAAAAAGACAAGGGCCGACGATCTTTCGATCGCCGGCCTTTTCCTTGCCTCTCTTCCTTATTGTGCTCCGCCTTACTTGCCGAGAAGCTTGGCAAACGACTCACCCGTCTGCTCGCAAACGGCGACATAGCTGCCGTCTGGCTTCTTCATGACGCCGAACGGCACCTCTCGGGCCGCGGCACGGCGGAATACCTTAGTATTGGTCCACACTGCCTCGCGTTTTTCAAATGGAATTTCCATCTTGCGCACGTCGAGCCCCTTGAAGACGGCATCCTTCATGTGCGCCTCGTGCTCGAGGAACATGGCCTTCGGATCCTTTGCGGCCAGAATGGCGGCCCCCTGCAGCTCGCTCCAGGGATTGAGCACTGCAACCGGATGCCAGACGAACTTCACGCGGTCAAGGAAGGGCTTGAACTGCTCGTACTCCCAGACACACCAGCGGCACTGCGTGTCGAACGTCATCATCACGACCGTATCGGCCTTCTCATTGCCGACGACAAAGCCCGAGCCCTTCTCGGCGAGCTCCGTGAAGAACTCCTCGGCATTGAGGTCGGTGGGCACCGACGGCTTCTTCGGCCAGCGGCTCTCGTAGGCGAAGGCCGGCGCAGTTGCGGCGACCGTCATGAGGCCTACGGCCCCGATGAACTGTCTGCGTGTGATCATCTTCACAGTCCTCCTGATGACACGGCGTTTTTGACGTGGCTCCTCTCCGGAAGCCGCTTCGTCGAGCATAGCGCAATTCCTCAGGAACGGCCGCAGTGCGAAAGAATTTGTTAAGATAGCGCCCGATTGACAACCACCTTCGGAAGGCACCCCATGAAGTTCACCGAAATGCTCAGCGAACGCTGGCAGAACGCCGGTTCCATGCTCTGCGTCGGGCTTGACCCCAACCCCACCCGCTTCCCGCACGAACTCGCGGGCCGCAGCACGGCCCTCTACGACTTCTGCTGCGGCATCATCGACGCCACGGCCGACCTCGTCTGCGCATTCAAGCCGCAGATCGCCTACTTCGCCTCCTGCGGCGCCGAGGCCGAACTCAAGGCCGTGATCGACTACATTCACGCCAATCATCCGAAGGTTCCCGTGATCCTCGACGCCAAGCGCGGCGACATCGGCTCCACGGCCGAGCACTACGCCCGCGAAGCCTTCGAGCGCTACGAGGCCGACTGCGTGACGCTCTCCCCGTTCATGGGCTTCGACACGATCAAGCCCTACCTTGCCTACGAGAACAAGGGCGCCTTCATCCTCTGCCGCACCTCCAACCCCGGCGGCGACGACATCCAGATGCTTGAAGTGAACGGCGAGAAGATCTACGAACGCCTTGCGCGCCTTGCCGCCACCGAGTGGAACCTCAACGGCGAACTCGGCCTCGTCGTCGGCGCCACCTATCCCGCCGAACTCGCCAACGTGCGCCGCATCGCGCCGAACCTTCCCCTGCTCGTGCCGGGGATCGGCGCTCAGGGCGGCGACATCCGCGCCTGCGTTGAGGCCGGCAAGACCGCCGAAGGCACCGGCATGGTGATCAACTCCGGCCGCGCCATCATCTACGCGAGCCGCGAAGACGACTGGAAGGAAGCCGCCCGCAAGACCGCCATCGCCACGCGCGACTCCATTCAGGCTGCCGTCTGATCGCCGCCCGCCCAGAACAAAGTCAAAGGCCTGCAAGATCACTCCTGCAGGCCTTTCCTTTGTCTAAATCCCTGTCAAAGCGAGTCGAGCTTCACGCCGTTGACGGCAACGCCATCGGTCGAAAGCTCCACATGGGCCTCAAGGCGTCCTTCGACCGTCCTGAGGCTGCCGTTCGCCTTCAGTTCAGCTACGGCTTCGGGCCATCCCTTGACGTCCGCTCCGAACTCGGGATCCAACCGCACGAAGAAGGCTCCGATCCTCTCTCCGTCCCTTGCCACGCGCCCTGCGGCCGACAGCGTCCCCTCACCGCGCGTCACCGTGCATTCGTCAAGGTCGAACGTCATGCCGCCCTGCATGATAGCCTGCTCCGCCGCCATCTCGAGGATCACAGGGCTCACGGCGCCGCCCAGAGCCATCGCATCCACGAGGCGTTCGGGCACGTTGGTCATGTTCGCCCTGAAGGTCAGGGCATCAAGGACGCGCACGCCGTCATAATCCAGCTCACCCGACTTCAGCGTCCAGCTCTGAGAGTAGAGCGCATCGTCCTCTTGGGTTTCGGCCCTCGTCTCCTCGATCGTGCTCGCCATTTCGAAGGCGCCCGTCTTCAGGTTCATGCCCTCGACGTCCGCGGAGCCTCCCTCAAACATCGCCTTCATCTCGGCCCTGCGGCCGTCCTTCGAAACCGACACGTCGAATGTCACGTCTCCCGTGCGAAGGCTTTCCCCGCCTTCCGAGCAGGAGAGCCCGCGCCAGACGAGTCGCCCCTCGTGCTCGACGTCACCCGACGTGAGCTCAAGGCCGCCCGCGCTGCAGAGCAGACTGCCTGCGGCCACCCTGAAGGGCTTCACGCGCCAGGCGAGTTCGGGCTTCGAGGAGAACAGCCCCGTCTTCAAGACGAGTTCGTCGTCAAGCCCCTCGATGCCGTAATCGGGAAGATTCGCCATTGAGCCATATTCCTTGTCAAGCGCCAGCCTTGCCGTCATGCCGAGACCGAACTCCGCGCGCCCCGTCCAGCACAGGCGAAAATCCTTCCCGCGCAGCTTGATCGCCAGATCACGGTGCGCGAAGCCCCTGCCCGTCTGTTCTGCGCTCAGCAGAAAGCCCATATCCACGCTCGTGTCGGCCAGCTCGCGGGCGAACTCGTCGAACTGCCTGTCGAAGACGCGGCCCTGCAACCACACGCCTCCCGACGCAACGGCGGCGAGCACCACAGCCGCACCGCACGCAACCCATGCCTTCTTCACTGCCATCCTCCTTCTCCTTTCTCTCTTCTTTTATTCGCCCCGGCCTTCCTGCTTCGGCGCGGTCTTGACCTTCACTGCGAGCACCTTGTCGATGCGGCGGCGGTCCATGTCGATGATCTCAAGCCGCCAGCCGTCCCACTCGGCGACGTCACCTTCCTTCGGAAGACGTCCGAGCAGGAGCATCATCATGCCGGCGAGCGTGTTGTAGCGTCCGAAGTCCTCCTCGGGCACGCTCTTGATGTCGAGCACGTCCTTGAGTTCGGGGATCGGAATCATGCCGTCGAGCAGGAGCGAACCGTCCTCGCGCCTCGTCACCCAGGCGTCGCCCGGCTGTTCGGGCTTGAATTCGCCCGCAATGGCCTCGAGCACGTCTCTTGGCGTCACGATACCCTGGACTTCACCGTACTCGTCGACGACAAGCGCAACAGGCGTGTCGGTCTTCCTGAAGTTCTCCAGAAGCTCCATGCCGGTCAGCGACTCGGGCACGTAGACGGGCGCCACGAGATTGTCCTTGAAGTCGGCGCGGCCCTTTTCCATCATCTGCTGCAGAAGCGAGCGCGTCGAGCAGAAGCCCTTCACGTCGTCAAGACTGCCGACGCAGACGGGAAGCCGCGAACGCTTCGAGGAGCGGATCTTCTCGATGTTGACCTCGGGCGAGTCCTCGAGGTCGATCCAGTCGATGTCGGCCCTCGGCGTCATCAGCGAGGCCACCTGACGGTCGTCGAGCCTGAAGACGTTGCGCACCATGTCGCGCTCGACCGTCTCGATCACGCCCGACTCCTCGCCTTCGTCGATCATCGCGTGAATCTCCTCCTCCGTCACGGCGTTCTGGCTGCGCGTGTCGACGCGCATCAGCCTGAGGATCGAGGCCGTGGAGAGCGACAGCAGCTTCACGAACGGCGCGGCGGCAAGCGAAAGCATGTGCAGGACGGGAGAGACGCGGCACGCCAGGCGTTCGGGCGCCATCTGGCCGATGCGCTTGGGGACGAGCTCGCCCATCACGATCGAGAAGTACGTGAGCAGCACCACGACGAGCGTGATGCCGACGGCCGAGGCTGTCTCCTCGCCCATGCCGAGCGAGACGAGCCATTCGGCCACGGGCTTGGCGAGCGCGGACTCGCCGAAGATGCCCGAGAGAAGTCCGATGGACGTGATGCCCACCTGAATGGTCGAGAGCGCGCGGTTGGGGTCCGCATTCATGTCCATGGCGCGTCTCGCGCCGGGAACACTCTCCTCGTCCATGTGCTGAAGCCTCGCCCTGCGGCTCGTGATGAGCGCGACCTCGCTGAGCGCAAAGGCCCCGTTCATGCCGATGAGGATCACCAGAATCAATATGTCAAACCAACTGGACATGATTTAAGCAAAGACAAAAAAAGGCGCCCTGCGAATCGATTCAGGAGGCGCCCGTTGTAGAACTGCAGTTCTCAAATTGTAGTCAATATTCGCACGGCATCACAGCGGGATTGCCGAAACGCATGAGCTCAATCAAGCCCTCGAGGGCCGTGAGCACGGTCGCCCTGCGCACCATCGAGCGGCTGCCGTGCGCATGGATCGTGCGCACGTACGTGACGATGTGCTCGTTGAAGCGTTCGGCCCAGCCGATGCACACCGTGCCCACGGGCGTGAGGTGCGTGCCGCCCGTCGGTCCCGCCACGCCCGTCACGGCGACGGCAAGCGTCGAGTCGGGACAGCGTGCGAGCGCACCTCTGGCCATGGCCTGAGCCACGTCCTCGCTCACGACGCCTTCCTCCTCGATCATCTTCGGATCGACGTCGAGAAGCGATGTCTTGGCTTCGGCCGCATAGGTCACGAAGCCCTCGCGGAACCATGCGGAGCTGCCGGGCACCTCGGTGATGGCGGCGGCGATGCCGCCGCCCGTGCAGCTTTCGGCCGTCACGACGACGTGCCGCCTCTCTGCGGCGACGACGCCGAGACGCTCGGCTGCCAGCGCTATGCGCTCGTTGAGATCAGGCATGATCCTCAGCCGAAGAGCCAGCCGAGAATGCTGACGACGACCCAGGCGTAGAAGGCCGCGACCACGTCGTCGAGCATGACGCCCGCGCCGTTCTTCATCTTTTCATCGATGATGTCGACCGGCGGCAGCTTCATGATGTCGAAGAAGCGGAAGGCCGCAAAGCCCGCGACCCACCAGAGGGTGCCCGCAGGCAGGAACGCGAAGAGAAGCCAGATGCCGACCACCTCGTCGACGACGACGCCCTTGTGGTCCTCGACGCCGAGATCGGCCGCAACCTTCCCCGCTGCCCAGGCGCCCGCGATGAAGAGGGCGATCGAGAGAATCACCCACGCGGCGGTCGTCATGGCCGGAGAGAGCACGATGAAGGAGAGCGCGCCCGCGAGCGAGCCGTAGGTGCCGGGCGCCTTGGACGGAAGACCCGCACCAAAGAACGTGGCGATCATGTGTGCCGGATGGGACCAGACGAAACGGCTGGTCAATTCGATCTGATTAGCAGGATTGGAGTCGTCGTACTTCTGCAGCATGTTCACTTCCTGGTTGCCGCCGCAGGCTTGGCCTGCGGCGCTGGGGGTCGGAGATCAGGGTCCTGGCGCTTCGCCTCAGGCGGCAAAGTGGTCGAACCCCTGCGTGGGCGTCGTCACGATGCCGCCGTTTTGCGAGCGGACAGTGAGATTATCGCCCGAGACTTTTTCGCAAATCTTACCAATTCGGGTAAGTCTGGTCTTTGTCAAAAGTCCCGCCTGCTCGATGCGAAGCGCGGCGGAGGGAGGGGCCGTGAAGACGAGCTCGTAGTCGTCGCCGCCGGTCAGCGCCGCCTCCTGCTGTGCGGCGGGGGAGAGCGCCCTGAGCGCGCTCGAGACGGGCACGGCCTCCCAGAGAATGCTGCCCGAGACGCCGCTGCGTTCGAGAATGTGCCCCAGATCCGCCAGCAGGCCGTCCGAGACGTCCGCGCAGGCCGTCGCAAGATCAAGAAGCGCCGAGCCGAGCATGTTCCTCGGCGTCGGGCGATCCATTCTGGGGAAAAGCGCCTCGGCCGCATCGGGCATCAGCTGCCAGTGGCCCCAGCGGTGCTTGAGCGCCGCATATGCGTCGCCCACCGTGCCCGAGACCCAGATGTCGTCGCCGGGCTTCGCGCCCGCGCGCGTGAGTCCCTTCCCTTCGGGAAGCGAGCCCATCGCCGTGATCGAGATCGTCACGGGCGCATGCGTGCCGCCGACCTCAGCCGTTCGGGTCGTGTCGCCCCCGAGAAGCGCGCAGCCCGAGCTCTCCGCAAGGGCCATCAGGCCGCGGGAAAAGCCCGCAAGCCATTCGTCGTCACGCTCTGGCAGTCCGATCGAGAGAAAGAACGCTCGCGGCGACGCGCCTGCGGCCGCAAGGTCCGACAGATTGACGGCGAGGGCCTTGTAGCCGATGTCCTCGGGCCTGGCGCCGGGCAGAAAGTGCGTGCCCACGGCCATCATGTCCGTCGTCACCGCAATGCGGTTGCCCGGCATGTCGATGATGGCGCAGTCGTCGCCCACGCCCTGACTTCGCCACTCTCCGAACGCGTCATGCGTGAAGAAGCGGTCGATGATCTGAAATTCTCCGCGTCGCATTTTTCTACCTCCGAAAAAAAGCACGCTTCCAAGAAAAAGAGCCGCTCCCTCCGAAGGGAACGGCCCGTTTGTGGGAATCAGTCAGAGACTGATTCGTCAGGCGCGCGGCGCAGCCGTCTCTTCGGGACGAACTTCGCGCGCGACAAGCTCGAGAACGGCGTTCGTGAAGCGGTAGCCGCTGCCGAACTGCTTGACGAGCTCGATGGATTCGTTGAGGATTACGCGCCAGGGCGTTTCCGGGCAGGCCATGAGTTCGTACGTGCCGATCATGAGCACCGCACGTTCGACGAGCGAAATGCGGGAGAGTTCGCGGTCGGCGTGACGGGCGATGGCGTCCGCCACTTCGGCATGACGGTCAAGCACGCCGGCGAGCAGCTTCGTGAAGAGCTCGCGATCGGCCTTCTCGAAGTCCGTCGGACGGATGTCGCTGCCTTCGAGCTGCTCTTCCTCGTCGTGCAGAAGGCTCGAGAGGTGGGCTTCGATGCCGGCGTAGTCCTGGGACGGATCGGCGAGCCACTGGTAGAGGCCGAGCATCACGAAGACGCGGGCCAGATGGCGGGCGGAGTGCGCCGCCGACTTGCGGTGGCCTTCCTTGTGTTCAGTCATTCTTCAAGATTCCTTTGATGACGGCATCAGTCTTCGGAGGTCACTTCATCGAAATCCTCGTCGAACTCGTCGACGCAGAACTCCTTGGCGAAGTTGGCCATTTCAACGGCGCAGCGTGCGCAGTCGCGGCCCTTCATGTCGATGCGTTCCTCGCACTGCTCGTCGTTTTCCGTCGTCAGCACGCCGTTGGCGATGGGAATGTCGTAGTCGAGACAGACGCGGGTGATGCCGCTGCCGGACTCGTTGCTCACGAGCTCAAAGTGGTAGGTTTCACCGCGGATAACGGCGCCGAGGGCGATCAGGGCGTCGTATTCGCCCGTCTGGGCGAGCTTCTGCAGCGCGAACGGGATTTCGAGGGCACCCGGCACGGACACCTTCGTCACGTCCTCTTCCATCACGCCGAGCTTGCGCAGTTCGTCCATGCAGGACTCGAATTCACCGCGGCCGGCATATTCGTTGAAGCGGGCGACCACGATGCCGATGCGAAGGTCGGTACCGTCGAGTTTGGTGGGAACAATATCAACAGCCATGTCTGTCTCCTAGGGGCCTCTGCAGGCGGGAGCTAAATTCGTTTTGAAAAGATCCCGAAGGCCAGGCCCTCGGGCCGCCGCCGGCCTGCCGGCGACGACTGATAGACGTTTATTTTAACGCGAAAGACCTGCGTGACGCAGGGCGGGCGGGTGCGGGCGCCGTTTTTTCGGCCCCGCTGTCGAAAAACGGCGCCCTTCACCAGAAGAACGCCGCCTTTTCATGATGCGGAACGCCTTCTTCCTGATCAGAAGAGGGAGTCCTCGTCGTTACGAAGCGACATCATGCGCTCGATGTAGCGGGCGATCGTGTCGATCTCAAGATTGACGTAGCTCTGGGCCTTGAGGTGCTTGAGCGTCGTCACCTCGACCGTGTGCGGGATGAGGTTGATCGTCACGAGCGTGTCCATCGCCGTATCCTCGACCTTGTTGATCGTAAGCGAGACGCCGTTGACCGTGATCGAGCCCTTGTAGGCGAGATACGGAGAGAGGACGCGGGGGGCGCGGATGACGAGGCGCCACGATTCGGCGACCTGCTCCATGCTTTCAACCTGACCCACGCCGTCGACGTGACCGCTCACGAGATGGCCGTCGACGCGGTCGCCGAGACGCATGGCCTTCTCGAGGTTGACCTCGCCGAACGTGTCGAGGCCCGTAGTCTTCGAGAGGCTCTCGGCGGAGACGTCGACCTTGAATTCCGTGTCCGTCTTCTCGACGACGGTCATGCACGCGCCGTTGACGGCGATCGAGTCGCCGATGCGAACCTCGTCAAGACCGAGATCGGGAGCGCAGATCGTCAGGCGGACGCCGTTGCCGAGAGGTTCCGGTTCACGAACCTTGCCGATGGCCTGAATAATGCCGGTAAACATTTAGAGTCATCTCCTCAAAATCACACGCAGATCGGCACCGATCTGAGTAAAGTCTTCAATCGTCCAGCGGTGCGCCAGACCGGGTTCCTCGGGAAGCGGAACGCTTGCAACGGGCATCCCCGAGCCGAAAAGGCAGGGAGCAGTATACAGCACGATCTCGTCGACAAGTCCCTCGGAGAGAAAGCTCCCGTTGAGCCCCGCACCCGCCTCGAGATGGACCTCGTTGACCTGCCTTCGTCCAAGCTCGTCGAGAAGCGCACCGAGGTCCACGCGTCCCGGATGCGCCGCATCGGGAAGCCTCAGCACCTCGGCGCCTGCGGCGACGAGCGCCGCCTCGGCCTCTTCGCCGGCCTGCGCACAGACGAGGACCGTGCCGCCGCCCTTGAGAATCTCCGCCCCGACGGGCGTCTCAAGCCTCGGATCCACGACCACGCGGAACGGGAACCTCACCTGATCAGGGAGCCTCACCGTCATCTTCGGATTGTCGGCGAGCACCGTGCCGATGCCCGTCACGACCGCCCCCGACACCGCACGCCAGTACTGAGAGTCCTCGCGCGCCGCAGGGCCCGTGATCCACTGGGATCGGCCGTCGGGAAAGGCCGTGCGGCCGTCGAGCGTCGCGGCGCACTTCATCCTCACCCAGGGCCTGCCCGTCGTCATACGGGTGAGAAAGCCCCTGTTGGAGAGCCATCCCTCTTTGCTTCGGACGCCTTCGGTCACCTCGATGCCCGCATCGCGGATCATCTTCAGACCCCGCCCCGCCACCTGGGGGTTCGGGTCGGCGACCGACGTCACGACGCGGCCGATCCTGTGCTCGACGATCGCAAGCGCACAGGGCGGCGTGCGCCCCCAGTGCGAGCATGGCTCGAGCGTCACGTAGATCGTCGCGCCCTCAACGCTTTCTCCACGCGCGGCGGCATCCCTCAGAGCCATCACCTCGGCGTGCGGACCGCCCGTCTGCTGCGTGAAGCCCCGGCCGATCACCCGGCCGTCCCTCACGATGACGGCGCCGACCGCAGGATTGGGCGGAGAAAGCCTGCGGGCCTTCGCGGCCTCCTCAAGCGCAAGCCCCATCCAGAAGTCGTCGTCCTTCACGCGACCTTCATCCACAGCGCATTCCGTCATTTGGCCTCCTCCGCCTCCGCTGCCTTCCTCTCCGCATCCCTGCGGGCGCGACGCTCGGCGGCGGCCTTTTTCTTCGCCTCGCGGGCGGCGACCTCGGCCTCGTGCTCGAGCCTGAACTTCCTCAGCACGTCGAACGCGCCGTCGGTGCTTCCGTCGGGCACGGCCGCATTCTGAATCATCGATGCAAAGGCAAGCGGATCGCCGATGTTGAAGTACACCGACGCAAACCTGATGTAGGCGATGGTGTCGAGCTTCTGCAGGGCGCCGAGCACGAGCTCGCCCACGTCGCTCGACTCGATCTCGCGGTCTCCGAGCATGATCATCGCCTGCTCGACGGAGTCGACCGCCTCCTCAAGCTGCTCGGGCGTCACGGGACGCTTGCGCAGCGCCAGCGTCATCGAGGCCTGAAGCTTCGCCCTGTTGTAGTCGGTGCGCTGGCCGTTGCGCTTGACGACCGCGGGAATGGGCAGGTGCGCCCTCTCGAAGGTCGTGAAGCGCTTGCCGCAGGCCGGACACTTGCGGCGGCGACGGATCGCGTACCCCTCCTCAGGGGCGCGCGAATCGATCACCTGGGTATCCGGATTCTGGCAGAAGGGACATCGCATGAGGAGACTCCTTGCGTACGGTGGAAGCCCGTCCCGAACCGCATCGGCCGGCAGACACTTCCAAATCAGGAACAAGTGTCCGAAAGTTTAGCGCCCGCCCGCAGGCAAACTCAAGTCCCCAAACACAAAATAAGGGCCACCCAATCACTCGAAAGGGTAGCCCTTGTGTTTTCATGCGTTTTCGGGGAGATCCGAAGCCTCCCCTGCGGCCGCCTGAGCGCCTTAGTCGCCGTAGACCGGGAAGGCGGCGGTGAGGTTCGCCACTTCGGCCTTGACGCGTTCGAAGACGGCCTGGTCTTCAGGCGCCTCGAGCAGATCGACGATCAGGTTCGCCACCTTGCGGGCCTCGGCTTCGCCGAAGCCGCGGGTCGTCATGGCGGGAGAGCCGAGACGGATGCCGGACGTCACGAAGGGCTTTTCCGGATCATTCGGGATGGCGTTCTTGTTGACCGTGATGTGAGCGGCGTTGAGCAGCGTTTCGGCGGCCTTGCCCGTGATCTTGAGCGGACGAAGGTCGACAAGCATCACGTGGCTTTCCGTGTGGCCGGAAACGATGCGCAGGCCGCGCTTGACGAGCTCTTCGGCCATGGTAGCGGCGTTCTTCATCACCTGCTCGCCGTAGACCTTGAAGGACGGGTCAAGGGCTTCGCCGAGGGCCACGGCCTTGGCGGCGATGACGTGCATGAGCGGACCGCCCTGCATGCCCGGGAAGACGGCGGAGTTGATCTTCTTCTCAAGGTCGGGACGGCAGAAGATGAGGCCGCCGCGCGGACCGCGGAGCGTCTTGTGCGTGGTCGTCGTCACGATGTCGGCGTGGCCGAACGGGGTCGGGTAGACGCCGGCGGCGATGAGGCCCGCATAGTGGGCCATGTCGACCATCAGGTAGGCGCCGACGGAGTGGGCGATTTCGGCAAAGCGCTTGAAGTCGATGCGAAGCGAGTAGGCGGAGGCGCCGGCGACGATGATCTTCGGCTTGCATTCCCTGGCGAGCTGTTCAACGCGGTCGTAGTCGATCGCCTCGTTGGCGTCAAGACCGTAGGGAACGACCTTGAAGTAGCGGCCGGAATAGTTGAGGTGCATGCCGTGCGTCAGATGGCCGCCTTCGGCAAGCGAGAGGCCCATGATCGTGTCGCCGACCTCGAGAAGGCCGAAGTACACGGCGGAGTTGGCCTGAGCGCCGGAGTGGGGCTGCACGTTGACGGCCATCTCGACGCCTGCGGGCTCGCAGAAGAGCTTCTTGGCGCGGTCGATGGCGAGCTGTTCAACGACGTCGACGTGCTCGCAGCCGCCGTAGTAGCGCTTGCCGGGATAGCCTTCCGCGTACTTGTTCGTGAGGCAGGAACCCTGGGCCTGCATGACCGCCGGGGAAGCGTAGTTTTCGCTCGCGATGAGCTCAATGTGGTCTTCCTGACGGGCGGTCTCGTGGCTGATGACGTCCCAGACGGCGGGATCGACGGCCTCAATGGTATTGGAGCGCTTGAACACGACTTCAGTTCCTTTAGTAAGACGGCGGCGGATGCCGCCGGAGGTTAATGACGTGGATTCTGTGAATGCCGGTCGTCTCAAAGGGCGGCCAGACGGGGATTGAGCGTATAGCGGCCAACAAGCTCAGCCGACGCGAGGACATGGCCCTTCATGGCGGCGTCGACGTCCTGCCATGTCGCATTTTCAGGAAGCTCGAGCCTCGGGGCGTCGAGCGCGAAGACCATGAACCGGTAGTAGTGCCAGCGTGCGTCGAAGAACGGCGGACAGGGGCCATCGTAGCCCGTGCCCGTTTCGCCCGGAGCAGGCGTGCCGCCGCGGCTGTAGTCGTTGATGCAAACGGCGCCGAAGCCCGGCGTCGTCTTCCTCTCCTCCGCAAGCGCCCCTTCGGCGATGCTCGTCACGTCAGCGGGGCAGTTGGGCTGCACCCAATGCACGAAGCGGCGGCGGGGCTGGGAAACAGGAATCTCGCCCGAGGCGTCGCGCTCGGCGAGATCCGTCGGCACGTCGTCGTCAAGGCAGGCAAGCACGAAGGACGCCGTGCCCTCGGGCGCGTCCGTCCAGGAGAGCTGGGGATTGAGGTTCGTCGAGCGGACGGTCGAGCCGTCCTCTCCGATTCGGCCCCAGGCAAGGGCTTCAGGAATGAAATCGCCCTGTTTGAAGTTGTCGGAAGTGATTTTCACCGGGTGCTTCTCCACGTGCGGAGCCGCCCGGAGCGGGCGGCGTCCTCTATTTATATCATCACTTTCGGCCCAAGACCACAGTCTAGAGCATTGGGACTAGTCGGCGCCAGCACCATCAGCCCTAAGGTGGAGGCTGAAGGTCGCCGGTCCGTCATTGACGAGCGAGACGCGCATGTGCGCGCCGAATTCGCCTGTGGGGCAGGACAGCCCCTCGCCCCTGAGCGCCGTCACAAACGCATTGAAGGCGGCAAGGCCCTCTTCGGGCGGCGCAGCTCTGGAGAAGCTCGGGCGGTTGCCCGACATCGTGTCCGCGGCAAGCGTGAACTGCGAGACGCAGAGCACATCGCCGCCGACGTCGACGACGCTCCTGTTCATCCTGCCCGCCTCGTCCTCGAAGATGCGAAGTCTCGCGGTCTTGCGTGCGAGCTTCCCGATGACGGCGGGCGTGTCGCCGGGCTCCCCGCACACCAGCGCAAGAAGCCCGCGGCCGACGGCCCCGGTCACGCGTCCTTCAACGCTCACCGAGGCTTCGGCCACTCGCTGGATCAGAACGATCATGATCCGCTTCTCAGGCGATCGTGATGCGGGCCCACTTGCGCTTGCCGACCTGCACCGTCACGACGGTGCCGGCCTTGAGCTTGAGCCCCTTGTCGGAGACCTTCTCGCCTTCGATCCTCACGCCGCCCTGATCGATGTTGCGATTGGCGTCGGACGTGGAGGAGACGAGACCGGCGGCCTTGAGCATCTGGCCGACGCCGATCTCGCCGGCGGGAGCCTCGACCGTCACTTCGGGAATGTCGCTCGGCATGGCGCCGGCGCGGAAGCGGGCGTTGAATTCATCTTCGGCGGCATTGGCGGCGCAGTCCGAATGGAAGCGGCCCACGATCTCCTTGGCGAGCAGCACCTTGGCGTCGCGCGGATTACGGCCCTCGGAGCACTCCTTCTTGAGCTGGGCGATCTCGGCGTTGCCGCGCAGGCTCAGCAGGTCGTACCAGTCCCACATCAGCGAGTCGGAGATGGACATCACCTTGCCGAACATGTCGTTCGGAGCGTCGGTGATGCCGATGTAGTTGTGCTTGCTCTTGCTCATCTTGACCTGACCGTCAAGACCCACGAGAAGCGGCATCGTCAGGATGCACTGGGGCTCCTGACCGTACTGGCGCTGGAGTTCGCGGCCGACGAGCAGGTTGAAGCGCTGGTCGGAGCCGCCGAGCTCGAGGTCGGCCTTGAGGGCCACGGAGTCGTAGCCCTGCATCAGCGGGTAGATGAGCTCGTGCATGGCGATCGGAGCCTGCTCGGCGTAGCGCTTGGCGAAGTCGTCGCGCTCAAGAAGGCGTGCGAGCGTGTAGCGGGAGGCAAGCTGAATGAGGCCCACGGAGCCGAGCTTGTTGCACCATTCGGAGTTGTAGCGGACTTCGGTGCGGTCAAGGTCGAGCACGAGGCCGGCCTGATTGAGGTAGGTCTGGGCGTTCTGGACGATCTGCTCGTGCGAGAGCGGCGGACGCGTGGCGTTGCGGCCGGACGGATCGCCGATGGCGGCCGTGAAGTCGCCCACGAGGAAGATCACCGTGTGGCCGAGGTCCTGAAGCTGGCGCAGCTTGTTGAGCACGACCGTGTGGCCGATGTGGATGTCGGGAGCCGTCGGGTCGAGGCCGAGCTTGCAGCGCAGCGGTTCACCGGTCATCTTGGAGCGGGCGAGCTTCTGTTCGAACTCCTCCTCAATGAGGAACGTGTCGGTGCCGCGGCGGATGAGGGCCATCGCCTCGCGGATGTCGTCGGTAACAGGGAGCTTCTTGGCCTCCTGAGCCTTCTCTAATTCAACGGTCATCAGTATCCCTTCAATGACTTAAACAAACTGAGGCCGCCGCGTTGCAGCGCCCGTTCGCAGGCTCATCTGCACACAAAGTCATGCAAAAGGCCCCGGAGACGCATGAAATGCCCGCCTGTAACCATTTTTAAGGTTTTTTAGGCGGGACGCACAGCGGTTCTGATTTAAAATGGCAATCTAAGTATTGTTCCCTTTTTCCGCGCCTTTCGCAACTCCGACTCATCATGACCGCTCCCTCCCTCATTGCCCGGCAGCTCCGCACCGCCGGGAGGGCGTTTCGATCCTGGCTCAAGGTCTGGGCCTCGTCCCCGCTTCTCCACGCGTGCAGACTGAGTACCGGGGCCGCAACGGCGGGGATAGCCTCGATGGTCGTGATCGGAACAACGGGCGCCATGCTCGGCGTCTCGCCCAGTCTCGCGCAGGAAAAGCACCGCGCGGACTTCGTGACGGGCTCCGTTGACGACTCCGTTCTCACGCAGGCGCTCGACGCCCTGCGCCGCAACGGCTCCGTTACGCCCCGCAGCCTGACCGTACGCAACGGCGAGACCCTCTCCTCCCTGCTCGCACGCCTTGAAGTCGTCGACCCTCAGGCCGTCTCCTACATCCGCTCGCAGCGCATGCTGCGTCCGCTCGTCATGCCGCAGGACGGCCAGTACGTCAACGCAGGCGTTCTGCCCGACGGCCGACTTGCCTTCCTGCACCTCTATCTCGAGGGCCCGCACCCTCAGGACAGCCGCCGCATCGAGGTCACCCGCACGGGCGAGCTCTTCGCCGCCGCCGAATACCCCGTCGCCTTCGACACGCTCGAGGAAAGCATCTCCGGCGTCGCCTCCTCGGGCTTCGTTGCCACCGTCGAGTCCCTGCGCATTCCCGCCGACATCGCCGAACAGCTCAAGGTCGTCTGGGAGGGCGCCGACAATCCCGTCCGCACCCTCAAGCAGGGCGACTCGCTCCGCCTCGTCTTCGAGCGCAAGTTCGCAGGCGGCGACTTCATCCGCAACGGCCAGCTGCTTGCCGTTCAGGTGGTCTCGGGCGAGGACGTCCACGAGGCCTACTGGTTTGAGAACGACAGCCGTGCCGGCGGCTTCTACACGCTCGCTGGCCGCGCCTCGCAGCAAACCTTCATGCGTGTACCGCTCGACGTCAAGGACGTGAGCAGCGAGTTCGCGCCGCTTCGCCGTCATCCCGTCACGGGCGTCGTGCGCCCGCACAACGGCACCGACTTCCGCGCCCCCTCGGGCTCCCGCATCTTCGCTGCCGCCGACGGCGTGGTCACCTTCGTGGGCTACGAGCGCAAGGGCTACGGCCGCTACGTCAAGATCGACCACGGCCTCGGCCGCACCACGCTCTACGCGCACATGTCCCGCATCACCAAGAACCTGCGCGCAGGCCAGAAGGTCGAGCGCGGCGACGTGATCGGCTACGTGGGCCGCACGGGCCTTGCCACCGGTCCGCATCTGCACTACGAACTGATGTTCGACGGCGTGCAGATCAATCCGCGCACAGCCGACCTGCCCGACACCGAAAACCTGACCGCCTTCCAGGTGGCCCAGCTCAAGACGATCGCCCGTCCGATTCAGGCCCGCTTCGACCTGCTTGCCGAAAGCGAGTCGCTTCCCGTTCCGACCGTCCTGCGCACCCACAGGGACGACGCAACCGCCGTCGCCAAGCATCTTCTCGGCGACGAGGAGCAGGCCGAAGGCGCTTCCAGGGTGGCGCACCGCGTCACCTCGATGAAGGAAGACTGATTCCTTCTCCATGCAGGCATCAGAAAGCCGGCGCCATGGCGTCGGCTTTTCCTTGTCCGCCATTTCCGCAGGGAACCACCATGACCGAACGCATTACGATCGGACTCATGTCCGGCACCAGCCTTGACGGCACGGACGCCGTCGCCATGGCCTTCGACGGCCGTGTCATGAGGAGTCTCGGGCACTCCTCGCTCGCCTTTCCGCCCAACCTGCGCGCTGCGCTCGCGGCGCTCACGCTGCCCGGCCCCGACGAAATCGAGCGCATGGGCGAAGCCTCCGTCGCGCTTGCTCGCCACTATGCAGAAGCCACCGGCCTTCTTCTGGCCCGAACGGGACTCTCCCCCGCCGACGTCGCCGCACTCGGCGTGCACGGCCAGACGATCCGCCATCGTCCTCAAAAAGGCTTCACGCTGCAGCTCAATCATCCCGCGCTCGTCGCAGAGCTCACGGGCATCGACGTCGTTGCGGACCTGCGCTCCCGCGACGTGGCCGCAGGAGGCGAGGGAGCGCCGCTCGTGCCCGCATTCCACGCCGAATGCTTCACGGGAGACGTCCCGCGCGTCGTCCTCAACATCGGCGGCATCGCCAACATCTCCGTTCTGCCCGCTCGCAGCGAGTCCCCCACCATCCTCGGCGGCGACACGGGTCCGGGCAACATGCTCATCGACACATGGACGCAGCGCATCACGGGAGCCCTTTACGACCGGGACGGCCGGTGGGCGGCCTCAGGCCGCGTCAGCACGACGCTTCTCGACGACCTTCTGAGCGAGCCCTACTTTGCACTTCCCATTCCGAAGTCGACGGGCAGGGAGCTCTTCTCGCCCGCCTGGCTCGACGCCCGCCTTTGCGGCCATGAGAGCCTGCCGCCCGAAGACGTCGCACGAACGCTCGTCGAACTGACCGCCCGCACGATCACGAACACCGTCGCACGGTTCGCCCCTGACGCCGCCGAGCTTTACGTCTGCGGCGGCGGTGTCTACAACAAGACCCTCATGCAGGCCATCGCCTCGCATTTCCCCGGCCTCACGGCCACGACCGAAGCTCTGGGCGTGCCGCCCATGGAGGTGGAGGCGGCTGCCTTCGCCTGGCTTGCGGAGCGCTTTCTCGCAAGCCTCCCCGGAAACCTGCCTGCGGTCACGCGGGCGGCGGGACCGCGAATTCTCGGCGCCCTCTATCCGCGCTGATCAGGACGGAAGCAGGTCTATGAAAAAACGGACGGCGTTCGCATGGAACGTCGTCCGTTTGTTTTTGTGTCGTCGGGCCTTCGGTCCTCCAGCATCAGACTCCGAAGGAGGAGCCGCAGCCGCAGGTCGTCACCGCATTGGGATTGTCGATGACGAACTGAGCGCCGCTCAGGTCGTCCTTGAAGTCGATCTTGGCGCCGACGAGGTACTGGTAGCTCATGGAATCGATGAGAAGCGTCACACCGCCCTTTTCCATCACGGCGTCGTCGGGGTTCTGGACCTCGTCGAACGTAAAGCCGTACTGGAAGCCGGCGCAGCCGCCGCCCTGAACGAACACGCGCAGCTTGAGGCTGGGATTGCCCTCTTCGTCCATCAGCTCCTTGACCTTCGCGACGGCGGCGTCGGTGAAGTTGATGGGATCGGGCATGAGCTCGGGCATTTCTTCCTGAGGCGTTTCAATCTTTTCAGTCATCGGGGTATGTGCCGTCCAAAGGACGGCCCTCCAAAAATGTGACGGGACGCCGGGGCTTCTCTTCCACGATGGGCGGAGGCCGTTCACGGCGTTGTTCAAGCGATCATCTATGCTACACGAAAAAGCGCGCTCGTGACGGGTCTCGCCGTCAGATTCGGCACGCGCAGACGACAAAAAAGGCCGCGCTGCTTGATGCAGGCGACCTTCTTTTTGCCGGGATCCGCAGAAGGACGAGCCTTCTGCAAATCCGTACTCGAAGCGATTAGCGCTTGGAGAACTGCTTGGCGCGGCGGGCCTTGCGCAGACCGACCTTCTTACGTTCGACTTCACGAGCGTCGCGGGTCACGAGACCGGCGTTGGAGAGAACGCTCTTGAGGCCGGCGTCGTAGTCGACGAGGGCGCGCGTGATGCCGTGACGGATGGCGCCGGCCTGGCCGGATTCGCCACCACCGCAAACGTTGACCATGATGTCGAACGTTTCGGTGTTTTCCGTGAGCTGAAGCGGCTGCATGACGATCATGCGGCCCGTTTCACGGTGGAAGTACTGTTCCAGCGGACGGCCGTTGATCACGATCTTGCCAGTGCCGCGCTTGATGAAAACACGAGCGACCGAGCTCTTGCGGCGGCCGGTGCCGTAGTTGTAGTTACCGATCATCTTTCAAGCCTTTCGGAAATTAGAGGTCAAGAACCTTGGGTTGCTGGGCGGAGTGCGGGTGTTCGGCGCCGGCGTAGATCTTGAGCTTCTTGATCATGGCGTAGCCGAGCGGGCCCTTCGGAAGCATGCCCTTGACGGCGATTTCCAGAGCGCGGCCCGGGTGCTTGTCCTGCATTTCGCGGAACGTCGTTTCGTAGATGCCGCCGGGATAGCCCGTGTGGCGGTAGTACGTCTTCTTCGTGTCCTTTTCAGCGGAAAGCTTGAGCTTGTCCGCGTTGATCACGACGATAAAGTCACCCGTGTCGACATGGGGCGTGAATTCGGGCTTGTGCTTGCCACGAAGGCGCAGAGCGATTTCGCTGGCAAGACGGCCGAGCACCTTGTCACTGGCATCGACCACGAACCAGTCGCGCTTAACCTCAAGCGGCTTGGCCGAGAAGGTCTTCATTGCGTTTCACCTAATAAGTAAGGCAGCTGCAGCAGCGCTCAACGGATGGCGCCGCGGTCCGTCATCATTTCTGAGGACCCGCGCTGACATGCAGATGCTGAATAAAAACAAAAGCGAACCTGAAATTGGGTTCGCCCTAGAAATATGGCGTTCTGAACTTCGCGTGTGAATCACGGCGCCAGTGGAAAAAGATGGGGTAAGCAATCCGTGAAGCAAAGTCAGGATCGCGATTTTACCCTAATCGCCCCTACTTGTCCACAAGAAGGACCGTTTTTTTTATTTCCGTCCGCCGCCGTCCTCAAGAGACGGCGCGGCACGCCAAAAGAAACGGCACGGGCGCCTCCGCCATGGAGTCGCCCGCACCGAAGGCCGGCGGCCGAAGGGCCCGGGGGCCCTTCAGGCATCGGTCTTACTTCTTCTGCTCAGCCTCTTCGGCCGGCTTTTCCTCGACGACTTCGACGTCGATCACCTTTTCGGCTTCAACGGACGCAGCCTCGGCCTTTTCCTCAGCCTTGCATTCGCAGACTTCGGCTTCGCAGACCTCGGCCTTGCATTCGCATTCGGCCTTCTCGCATTCGCACTTGCCTTCTTCACAGGTGCAGGCTTCGTCGGCGCAGTAGCATTCCTCGACGGGCAGGCCGAAGGCAGCGGCGATCTTGGGCAGCAGGGCGTTCGTGCGGGCCTCGTTCATCTGGCCGAGGCGCAGACGGCGAAAGAGCACGTCCTCGGGCGTGCGGGCGAACTCGTGGTCGCGGGCGTAGAGGGCGAACTGAACGACCTTTTCGTCGGCGGCGTCACCGGCTTCGGCCTCGATCTCAAGAGCAGCATGGTCCCAGTTGGGATCGCAGAAGATCGGCAGATCCTTCGTGACGCAGAGACGCGGCGGGATGAGGTGACGCAGCGTGGCGACGAGCATGGCGTGCTCGGCCATCTTGCGGTAGGCCGTCCACTTGCCGCCCGTCACGGTGATCATGTTGCCGAATTCGGGAATGACGGCGTGTTCGCGAGAAACCTTGGCGGTCGAGCCGGCGGAACCCGTGGCCTGCGGATTGAAGAGCGGACGCAGGCCGGCGAAGGAGGCCTTGACGTCGGCGCGGGTGATCGGCTTTTCAAGATAGCCGGAGGCCGTCTCGATCATGAAGTCGATTTCGGCGTCGCTCACCTTCGGATCGAAGTCGGCTTCCTTCTGTTCCACGTCGGTCGTGCCGACGAGGAGCATGCCGTGCCAGGGAATGGCGAAGAGCACGCGGCCGTCGCGGGTCTTCGGGATGAGCATGCCGGTGTCGCCGGGCATGAAGGACTTGTCGAGCAGGATGTGCGAGCCGCGGGAGACGCGCACGAGCGTGGAGGCATCCGGATCAACCATGCGGCGGATCGGATCGACCCAGGCGCCGGCGGCGTTGAAGACCATCTTCGTGCGGATGACGAACTCTTCGCCGGTTTCCTTGTCCTTCGCGGTCACGGAGCGGATCATGCCGCCTTCACGGGTGACGCCAACGACGGGCATGTAGTTGAGCGGTACGGCGCCGTGTTCGTAGGCCGTGCGAATGAGCGCAACGTCAAGACGCGCGTCGTCGAACTGGCCGTCGAAGAACTGCACGCCCCCCATCAGGCCTTCGGGCTTGACGCCGGGCAGGCGCATGAGGGTGTCCTCACGGGAGAGGCTCGACGTGTGGCCGATGTTGTAGCCGCCGTAGGTCATGGCGGAGTAGATGCCGAGGCCGATCGTGTAGAACTCGCGCTCGCCCTTCTTGTAGCAGGGCAGGATGAAGGGCTTGGAGTGCACGAGGTGCGGAGCATTCTTGATGAGGATGCGGCGTTCCTTCAGAGCTTCGCGCACGAGCCCCCAGTCACGCGGATTCTTCATGTAGCGCACGCCGCCGTGAATCAGCTTCGTCGAACGGGACGACGTGCCGGACGAAAAGTCCTGGGCCTCCAGCACGACGGTCTTGAGGCCGCGGGAGGCGGCGTCGACCGCAATGCCGGCGCCCGTGGCGCCGCCGCCGATGACGACGACGTCCCAGACGGGATCTTCACGAAGTTTGGCGAGCAGTTCCTCGCGGCAGGTGGTTTTCACTTCAGCCATGGTCACTTATTCCAGTTGCGGGCGCGGCCGACGGCTCGGGCCCATTGGTTCATCAAATACTCTCGCCTGTCGGCGGTCATCGAGGGCTCGAACACCCTGTCGACGCGCCACAAGGCGGAAATTTCTTCACACGACTCCCAGACGCCCGTCGAAAGGCCGGCAAGGAACGCCGCCCCGAGCGCAGTCGTTTCGGTAATGGCGGGACGAATGACCGGCACGCCGGAGATGTCCGCCTGAAACTGCATGAGAAGGTTGTTGCGGGAGGCGCCACCGTCAACGCGCAGCTCCTTGAGCTCGGTCCCTGCATCAAGTTGCATCGCCTCAAGCACCTCCGCACACTGGAAGGCGATGCCCTCAAGCGCGGCGCGCGCGACGTGCGCCTTCGTCGTACCTCTCGTCAGCCCGATCATCATGCCGCGGGCCTCGCTGTCCCAGTGCGGGGCGCCGAGCCCCACGAAGGCGGGAACGAGATAGACGCCGCCGTTGTCGGGCACGCTCTTGGCGAGCGACTCGATCTCCTCGGCGGAATTGAAGAACTGCAGGCCGTCCCTGAGCCACTGCACGACGGCGCCGGCAATGAAGACGGAGCCCTCAAGCGCATACTGCGTGCGTTCGCAGCAGAGCTGCCAGGCGGCCGTGCCGATCAGGCGGTGCTGGCTCATGCGGGGCTCGCTTCCCACGTTCATCAGAAGGAAGCCGCCCGTGCCGTAGGTGTTCTTTGCGCAGCCGGCCTCAAAGCACGTCTGACCGAAGGTCGCGGCCTGCTGGTCACCCGCAATGCCCGCCACGGGAATCGCGGCACCGAGCATTTCGGGCAGCGCCTCGCCGACCACGCATGAGCTGGGCACGATTTCGGGAAGCATCGAGGCGGGAATGCCGAAGATGTCGAGAAGTTCGTCATCCCACCTGCAGGTTTCGAGATTGCAGAGCATCGTGCGGGAGGCGTTCGTGATGTCGGTCACGAAGACGCGGCCGCCCGTGAGCTTCCAGATGAGCCACGTGTCGATCGTGCCGAAGGCGAGTTCGCCGCGTTCTGCGCGCGCACGCGCTCCGGACACCCTGTCGAGAATCCAGCGGATCTTGGTGGCGGAGAAGTACGGATCGATGCGAAGGCCCGTCTTTTCACGCACGAGCACTTCAAAGCCCCTTCTCTGCAGCTCCGTGCAGTAGGGAGCCGTACGGCGGTCCTGCCAGACGATGGCAGGGGCAATCGGCAGCCCCGTCGTCCTGTCCCAGACGACCGTCGTCTCGCGCTGGTTCGTCACGCCGATGGCGCTGACCTCGGAGGCCGAGACGCCCGCCTTTCTCAGGCAGTTCTGGGCGCAGGCGAGCTGCGTGCGCCAGATGTCCATGGCGTCGTGCTCGACCCAGCCGGGCTGCGGATAATGCTGCGGGAACTCAAGCTGCTCCAGGGAAACGATCTGGGCGCGGTGATTCAGCAGAATGGCGCGGGAACTCGTGGTCCCCTGATCAAGAGCAAGAATGTATTTCATGTAAGCGGCCGGTCTCGCAGCCCCGGCGCACGCACGGGGGTGGTTTTCGGATTTTGAGCCTTGAAAGTTTAACTAAAAAGGCCGTGCCTGCCTAGGGGAGATTCCCGATGGCAGGGGAGTGGACCACCACCATCCGCCAGAGACGAAAAAAGCTCCGCTTTCCCTGCGGGAGCGAAGCTTTCAAGTGACCTGCGTCACCCGTCAGAGAGCCTTATTCGGCCTTGTCCTCGGACTTGGCTTCAGCCGTTTCCTCAGCTTCGGCGACAGCCTCCACGTCCTCGTCCTCGAAGACGTCTTCCGTGAACATGGCTTCTTCGGCGGCGACGGCGGGAGCCTCGGCCTGCTCGACCTTTTCAGCTTCCGTCTTGACCTCGGGCTTCTTGGCAAGCCTGCCGAGCTCGATCACCAGGCGGAGGGCCTTGTTGACGTCCTCGGCGCTCTTGAAGTAGTCGGCGATGTCGGCGTCAAGTTTCACGACGGCGTTCTTGGCGAAGTCGGAGCGCTCGGAGAAGCGGCGGGTTTCAAGCGCGCGGGCACGCGGACCGGAACGAACGCCGAAGTCTTCGCGACGACGCTGGCCGCCGCCGAAGGACTTGCGACGATCGCCGAAGCCACGGCGCTCACCGTTGAACTCACGACGCTCGCCGGCCACGAACGGACGACGTTCACCGCGATCGCCGCCGAATTCACGACGGTCACCGAACTCACGGCGTTCACCAAAACCGCGGCGTTCACCGCCGAATTCGCGGCGATCACCGAATTCACGACGGCCGAAACCGCGCTCGCCGCCTTCGCGACGGTCGCTGCGGCCGCCCTCGCGGCGGTCGGAACCAAAGGGAGCCCTATGCGGGCCGTTGTTCTGCCAAGGTTTGCGATCCATTTTGCTCATATCTCTTCAAAGGGGCCTGCCGCCTCCCTTTCCTTGCGGGAGTAGCGGTTCAGGCTGTGATTAACTGTCCGGCGACGACTGCGGCGTCTTGCCCGACAGCGTATCGCCACATTCTAAGTGATAACCAGTGGAATTTGTGCAAAGCGCAAGGATTGGATATAGACTTGGAGTACGGACAAGAGCGTTGTCCCATCAAAAAGCCACAACAAAAAGAGAGGTGTTATATGCCCCAATCTCTGCAGATCGTCTTCCACGGCATCAATCGTTCGCCCGCTGTCGAAACTGCGGTGACCGAAAAGGTTGAAGCGCTCCGTCGCTTCGACAACCAGCTCGGTGCCTGCAAAGTGACCGTCAGCCAGGAAGGTCACCAGACCATGGGCGCCTTCACGATTCGCATCGACCTGATGGCATCGGGTCAGGAACTCATCGTGAACCGCACGAACATGGATGTGATGGCAGCGCTCAACGAAGCGTTTGACACGGTTCGCCGCTCGGTTAAGGAAGAGGCCGAAAAGCGCCGCAATCACTAATGGAATGACCTACGTCCGTACCTGAATGGTCGGACGGGGTCCCCGAAAGCGCCGGACAAGCATGCCGGCGCTTTTTTTATGTTCGTGCGGACAGCACCGCACATAAAAGCCAAAAGCCCGACAGGCGCTAACCTGACGGGCTTTGAAATTGGCGTCCCCACGGGGATTCGAACCCCGGTACCG
>NZ_KQ968561.1:2567-24665 GCF_001578585.1 Sutterella sp. KLE1602 | reverse complement strand
TCGGAGGCTTCCTGCGGCTGTTTCTGTGAAAAACATTTCGCCCGCCGACCTCACCGTCAGGCGGGCGAAACTTTCCGGACCAATCGAGCGGACTCAGGTAAAGCCTCAGCGGCTCCTCGTCTCGATCGCATCGATTGCGTCGATCACGGCCGAGCGGAAGCCCTTCCTTTCGAGCGCCGCAACGCCGATGATCGTCGTGCCGCCGGGCGAGCAGACGGCGTCCTTCATCGCACCGGGATGCGCGCCCGTCTCGAGCTGGAGCTTTGCGGTGCCCGCAAGCATCTGGGAGGCGAGCGAATAGGCGGCCGCGCGCGGCACGCCGTGCTTGACGGCGCCGTCGGCGAGCGCCTCGATGAACATGGCGGCAAAGGCCGGACCGCAGCCCGCAAGCGTTCCCGCGGCGGACATCATCTTCTCGTCGGCGAATTCGGCAAGGCCGAGCTTCGCAAAGAGCTGCTCCACGAACGCCTCGTCGTCGAGCGTCATCGAATGACGGGCCTCGCAGATCACGATGCCCTCGTTGATGGACACGGGGGTGTTGGGAAGCGTCGAGAGATGGCGTGTGCCGGACTCGAGGATGGACTCGTAGAAGTCAAAGAGCCTGCCCACCGCCACCGAGAGGACGAGCCTGTCCTTGAGGATCCCGCGAATGGGCTTCACGACGCCCTCGACAAGATGGGGCTTCACGGCCACCACGACCACGTCGGCCCAGCGTGCGGCCTCCTCGCAGGTCGCAAAGGCCTTCATGCCGCGCGCCTTCGTGCGCGCCTCGAGCACGTCCTGACGGCGGGAGGCGGCGCCGAGCTGCTCCGGCTTCACCGCTCCCGAACGGATCCAGCCGTCGGCCATGGCCGACGCCATGTTCCCGAAGCCCAAAAACGCAATGCGCACCGTGGATAAATCAAGCATCTTTCTTCCTTCACTTTGAACGGCCCGGCACGCCTGACGGCGCCGCAAAACCGAAAACAGAATCTGACCATTATGGCGCACTTCGAAGGCGAACGGCTCAAACGCGCTCCACGCCTCATTCGACAAGAGAGGCGGGCATGCCTAAAATATCCTCCTGCAGGCGTTCCCAGAGGACGCCACGGTGATGACTTCAACGCTCAAACCACAGCCAGAAGACACAAAATGCGCAATTTTCTCAAGGAATTCCAGGCATTCATCTCGAAGGGCAACGTCATGGATCTCGCCGTCGCCGTGATCATCGGCGCCGCCTTCTCCAACATCGTCAACTCGCTCGTCAAGGACATCGTCAACCCGATCCTCGGTGTGCTCGTCGGCCGCCCCGACTTCACGAACCTCTTCGTGGTCCTCAAGCCCGTTGAAGGCTACACGGGCCCCCAGACCTACGAGGCCCTCGTCAAGGCCGGCGCCACGGTATTCGGCTACGGCGCCTTCCTCACGGCCGTCGTGCAGTTCCTGCTGCTCGCCTTCGTGATCTTCTGGCTCATCAAGGTCGTCACGACCATCCGCAAGCGCCTCGAGGCCGAAGCCGCCAAGCTTCTCAAGGCCGAAGAGGAGAAGAAGGCCGCCGCGCCCGCTCCCGCCCCCGCGCCCACGCCCGAGGACGTCGTGCTCCTTCGCGAAATCCGCGATCTCCTCAAGAGCGGCGCCGCCTCGAACGCCGAGGTCAAGGCCGCCGTCGAAAAGCTCCAGCAGCAATAAGACCTCCTTCATCGAAAGTCACCGAAAGGCCGCATCGCAGTCGCTGCGATGCGGCCTTTTTCGTCCTGCAAAAATTCAAAAGGGGCCCCCGCCTCAGGCGGGAGCCCCCTTTCGAATCATGGTTCGGACGTCTTCTCCGTCAGGCCTTGAGCGCCCCGGCGAGCCTGAAGAGCTGCGTGGCCGTGAGGCGCACGCCCTCGGCGCCGCTCGACATGGCTTCGCCGAGCGTCATCGGACGGCTCGTCACGGGCATCACGGCCGTGACGCCCTTCTCGTACAGGGCCTCGAGGTTCGTGCCTTCTGCGATGCCGCCTGCGAGCACGACGACGGGCGTGCCGTTCGCACGGGCCGCCACCGCACTGACGAGCTTGCCGCCCGCCGTCTGGTCGTCGACCATGCCCTCGCCCGTCACGATGAGGTCCGCATCGGCCGCAAGGGCGGAGAAGTTCATCAGGTCAAGAAGCGCATCGCTGCCCGACAGAAGCCTGCCGTTGAGGAAGGCGACGACGCCAGCGCCGCAGCCGCCGGCCGCGCCCGCGCAGGGCATGTCGGCGAGCTTCGGGCCCTTGTTGCGCTCGAAGATCGTGGCCAGATGCGCCATGCCGGCCTCCATCGTCTCGACCATCTCGGGCGTGGCGCCCTTCTGGGGGCCGAAGACCCTCGCGGAGCCGTTCGGGCCGCACAGGGGATTCGTCACGTCGCACAGCGCCTCGATCCTCACGCCGCTCTCAAAGAAGAACGGATTGAGGGCGATGTGGCGGATGGCGCCGAGCGTGGCGCCCGTTGGGATGAAATTGCGGCCGTTGGGCGCCGTGAAGCGCACGCCGAGCGCAGCGGCCATGCCGCAGCCCGCGTCCGTCGTGCAACTGCCGCCGAGGGTGATCACGATGCGGCGGTGGCCCGCATTGAGCGCCTCGCCGATGAGCTGGCCCGCGCCGAAGGTCGTCGTGTTGGCGGCGGAGAAGCCGGGCAGCCTGTGCTGCAGGCCCGCAGCCTCCGCGAGCTCCACATAGGCCGTGTCGCCCGCGCTCAGATAGCGCGCGCTCACGGGCTGGCCGCAGGGGCCGGTCACGCTGTGCACCACGAAGGAGCCGCCGATGGAGTTGCGGATGACGTCGAGCGTGCCCTCGCCGCCGTCGGCGGCCGGGATGGACGTCACCTGCGCGTCCGGCATGACGTCGAGCGCCGCCTTCTTCATGATGGCGCAGAGACGGGCGGAGGAAAGGCTCCCCTTGAAGGAGTCGGGAATCAGCAGAATTTTCACGATCAGGTTCCGTAGCGAGAAGTCGGCCGGCGGCCTTCGTGCTCGTCCAGAGCCCCATCGCCGGCCTCATCCGCACGCGTCGGACGGCGTACGGGAAAAAAGTCCCTACATCATATCGATTTTGCGTGCGTTTTGTACGATTCACGCCCGCAGGGATACATCTGCTCGCCTTTTGTCCGCACGCTCCGCGCGCCCCTATGAACCGCATCCATCCCGTCTGGCATGCACCTCGTCCGCCACGCCGAAACGGTAGTCGTCGAACACCTCCGCCGTCGACGGAAGCACCCACCTGCCCGAGGCATCCCGCTTCCCCGCCTCCGCGAGCCTTGCCCCGTTCGCACCGAGCGTCCAGACGCGTGAGCTGCGCATCTGCGCGCAAAGGCAGGTCTTCTCCCGGATGCCGTCCTGCGCCGTTCCCGCAGCCTCGGCCTCGCGCCAGGCCCTGAGATACGCGCAGCCGCCGTGATCAAGCATGTACCCGTAGGCCGCGCACTGCGGCTTGAGCGCGGCGTTGATCGCGGGACTCGACTTGAGCATCCTCATCGGATAACCCGTCGGCGAAATGCCGTTGACCTCGATGTCCTCCGCCCGCGCGTCGAAGTAGCGCTGCTTGACGGCGTCGGGCAGCCCCGACTCCCTCGTCACCGCAAAGCGCGTCGCGGCCTGAATGCCGTCCGCGCCCGCCTCCGTGATCATCCGCACACCGTCCGTCCCCGTGAAGACGCCGCCCGCCGCGATCACGGGAATCCGAAGCGCATTCTCATGCAGCCAACCCTTCACGTCCCGCACGATGTCGGCGAGCGAAAAGCGCTGCCAGTCCGCTCCGAAGCCCAGATGCCCGCCCGCGAGCGGGCCCTCGACCACGACGTAGTCAGGCAGGCGCCCCGTCTTCGCGGACTTCCTCATGAAGAGATTGAGCGCCCGGCGGCTCGAAACCACCACCCCGAGACACGCATCGCGAAACCTCGGATGCCCGCTCATGAGCGCAAAGGATCCCGCATGCAGGCCCGCCGAAAGGCTGATCCCGTCGACGCCCGCATCAAGCGCCCCGAGAAGGCGGGCCCTCAGGGTTTCGAGCGAGGCGTTCATCGTGAGCTTCTCCATGATGTTGACGTGAATTCGCCCCTCGCCCGTCCTGCCCTCCATCACGCGCCCGAGATAGAGCTTCGCGGCCTCGCGGATCTTCTCCACGGGAAAGTGAAACCCGGCCTCGCCCGTCGTGCGCTCGAGCGCCTTGCAGGCAAGCGCCTTCATGCGCGTGAAGCCCGTCCCGAAAAGACGGTCCGCAAGGTCCGGCACCATCGCGTCCGAGACGTGCCCGATGCCACCGCGCGCGGCCACGGCCTGCGCCATTTCGGCGGTCGAAATGTTCACGCCCATCCCTCCCTGCATGATCGGAACCAAACTTCTCCCCTTGAGCTCAAGGCGAAAGTCGTCAAGTCGAAGGTCTTCGAGGCTTTTCATCTATGATGTCCTTTTCGTGCTTGCGTGCAAAGGCACGGCGCCCGTGCATCGCGTCCGAAAAGTCTGCCCGCGGAACCCTCTCCTCCCCGTCGCCCCATTCTCCGTGCAAACCCCTAGAAACAACCGTCCCCATTATCCCGTCACCCTCGAAACGGCTGCAGCACAATCATGTCAAAACTGCCCGACATGAAGGCTTGTCCGAACAGCCTACCCTTGAGGCGTCATCCGCCTGCATACCGTCCGAAAATGACGACGGGCCCGGAATCGCATGGATTTCGGGCCCGTTGGGCTCTGCATGGATGCAGATGCGCGCCAAAGCGCGCATGCCTCTTCAGATGATCATCATTCCATCGGCACAGTCGGCTTCTTCGGAACCTTGCAGCCGAGGATTTCCTTCGTCAGGTCGTTCCAGCGGTAGAGCGTGCCGCCGAATTCCTTCCGGAAGGCAACGGCGGCCTCTTCGGTGCTGAAGGAGGCGAGCGACTTGCCCATCGTGGCCTTGCGGCTCGAGCCCTGGACGTACCAGGCGGTCTTGGCGTCGATGAAGGTGGCGTCAGGATGCTCCCAGTCGTTGCCGACCATGTCGTTGACCCAGATGCCCGCGATCTTGTCGGACTCGCCGAGGCGAAGCAGCGTGCAGGTCATGCACTTCGTACTGCAGAACTTGTAGACGTGGCCGCTCTTCGTCACGATCTCGGCCTTCGGGCCGGGATACTTCGTGATCCACATGTCGCAGCTGTGGCACTGGTCCTGATCGGTGATCGGCTGCGTGCCGTTGTCGGCGGCAACGGCGCCGAAGGAAAGGCACAGAGCGGCGGCGACGCCGGCAAGCCTTGCGGTGAAGTTCATTTCGATTTCTCCCTGTGCGGCCCGTCTGGTCTGAGTGTCAGCGCACACCGCCGGGGGGCGTGCGGAGGCGTCACGGCGTCCGGCCGCAGGACGCTCGTTGTCTATAAGTCGCAGACATTATACTTCACCCAATTCTGTCGAACGCTTCAATTCGTTACGTTCGACTTTACCGAACACATCGTTCGCACCCACCTCTGGGAAAGCCCTTCGGACCTCCGTTAGCTCCTCGTTCACTGCATGGAGAAGAAGAGCATCAGGATGATCTGGCCCGAGATGATGCGCAGGAACATCGCGAGCGGGTAGACGGTCGAGTAGGCGAGCACGGCGAGGCCGCGTTCGGAGAGGCTGTTGACGAAGCTGAGCGCCGAGCTGCTCGTCGAGGCGCCTGCGATGAGGCCCGCGATCGTATGGAAGTTGAGCCGCATGAAGCGGCGCGCGACGACGGCCATGACGGCCATGGGCACGACGCTGATCACGAGGCCGAGCGCCATGTAGACCCAGCCGATGCCGCTCACGAAGGCCTCGATGAACATGTCGCCTGCGGCCAGGCCCGTGCTTGCGAGGAAGAACGTGAGGCCCCACTCCCTGAGCATCAGGTTGGCGGAGACGGTCGTGTACGTGACGAGATGAAAGCGCGGGCCGTAGTAGCTCAGCAGGATGGCCGCGATGAGCGGGCCGCCCGCAAGACCGAGCTTGATCTCGGTGGGCATGCCCGGAAAGGCGATCGGAACGCTGCCCAGAACGAGGCCGAGCGCGATGCCGATGAAGATCGCGAAGACGTTGGGCCTCTCAAGCCGCTTCTCCTGATTGCCCATCATGGCCGCCAGACGCGCCACTGCGTTGGCCGGACCCACGCAGTTGAGCGTGTCGCCGATCTGCAGGCGCAGCGTGTTGTAGGGAAAGAGCACGACGCCCGAGCGGTTGACGCGCGTGATGTTCACGCCGTCCATTCGCGAGAGGTGCAGGTCCTCGATGAGCGCGCCGTTGACCTCCTCGCGCGTGACGCTGATGAGGCGGGAGACGAGCGGCGAGTGCGCGGTCGCAAGGTCGATCTTCGTGTCCTCATCGCCGCAGAAGGCGACGATCGCCTCCTTGTCGCGCGGGCCCGCCACGATGCGCAGCTTGTCGCCCTCGTGCACGACCGTGTCGGCCGTCGGACTCGTGATCACGCCGTCGTGCAGAATGCGCGAGCAGATGAAGTTGCGGCCGACGAGAGAGCGGATCTCACGCAGCGTATGATTGTCGAGCGCATGGTTCGAGAGCGTCACGTGAAAGTAGATCGGCGTCTGGGCGCGCTTCTTCTGCGCCTCCTCCCAGAGCATCTCCTCGTGCTTGACGTCGATCCCGAAGACCTTCCTCACGAAGAGAAGCGTCAGGATGACGCCGATGATCGACACGGGATAGGCGCAGGCATAACCCACGGTGATGTCGCCCTTGTACCCCATGGCTGCGAGCGCCTCCTGCGTCGCGCCCAGACCGGGCGTGCTCGTCACGGCGCCGAAGTGCACGCCGAGGAGCTGCGGCAGAGCCAGCGCGCCGTCCGAAGCCGCCCAGATCCCGACCGTCAGAAGCAGGCTCACGCCCACCGACAGGCACATCAGCCCGTTGAGCCCCCAGCCGCTGTTTCTCAGGGTCGAGAAGAACGACGGGCCCACCTGCAGGCCGATGAAGAAGACGAAGAGGACCAGGCCGAAGTTGCGGAAGAACGAAATGATCGAGGGGTCGACGTCAACGCCCAGATAGCGCGCAAAAAGGCCGAGAAAAAGCACGCAGGTGACGCCGACCGAGACGCCGAAGAACCTGAAGCGCCCGATCCAGAGACCCGCCGCAATGATGAGCGAATACGCGAGAAGCGCGTGCGTGAAGGAGCCCGAGTCGGTAAGAAGAGCTTGAAGCCAGCCCATGACAGAAATTTCCGGAAGTTTGAATCCGCAACCAATTGCAATCCGTCATTGTAGTTCAGGGCGCCCCCGAGCCGCCACACGGGCGGCCCCTGCGCTCCTGCGCTTAGGGCTTCCGGGCCACGATGCAGAAGCTCGTCGTCACCTGCGCCTCTCCGCCGCCCGTCGCCACCGTCCTGCGGTCCTCGCTCGCAACGCGCACCTCGGCGCCGAGCGACTCGAGCACCTCGACGTCCCACGCGGGACGTTCGATACACGACAGCGGCAGATCGCGCGCAATCCTGTCGATGCGCTCGCTGCTCACGCCCCTCATGTACCTCGCCGCATGCCCCGGCGCGGGCGCGGACCTCAGCGCCCAGAGCGCATAGCGCTCGTCAAAGAGATGCAGATAATGATTGCCGTCGATCACAAGAAGCCTGCCGCCCGGCTTCAGAAGACTCATCCAGCGCCTGTACGCCTCGGCGGGCGCAGGCAGGTTCCAGAGCACGCACCGCGAGACGATCAGGTCCAGCGACGACGGCTCCATCCCGGGATCCGTCACGTCGCCCAGCCTGAAGTCCGCCTCAAGCCCGCGGCTCTTCGCGTTCGCCCCCGCGTGCTCGAGCATCTCGGGCGACAGGTCCATGCCCGTCACCCTGCAGCCGAGTCTCGCCAGCACGATGCTGAAGATCCCCGGACCGCAGCCCGCATCAAGCGCCCGCATCCCGGGCTTCGCCCCGAGCTCCGTCCTGAACAGGTGCTCAAGCACAAGCCCCGTCCCTCCGTCAAGCTCATCGCAGTTGTGAAGCGAATAGCCTTCCGCGCGTGTGTTCCAGTAGTCGCGCACGTCGTCCGAGAGTGTCACGGCGCATCTCCTTTCTTCGTTCTGTTGTCGTGCGTATCGCCTTCACGCTCAAGCCTCCCCGTGCATCGTCGGGTGGCATCAGGCGTATGAAGAGTTTGGATTTCATATGATACTCCCAAACTCCGCCACACCGCTCCTGGCCGGCGGTACTACGACGATCGGGCTAGCGACTCCGCCCGATCGAAAGCGTTGCCTGAAAAACGTCCCGCCCGATCTTTTCTGATAAAGTTCGACTTTCGGGTTAACCCGACCACGCCTGACGACCTTCGCAAAAGCCTCCGAGCGACCGCCGCGCCTCTCCGGCGCTTCCGGCCGTCCCGCGCAGCCGGGCGCAAGTTCAGAACAACAGGCACCATGTTTATTCGCGCACTCATCTTTTTCTTCGGGCTTCTGATGCTCTCGACGGGCATCTCGGTCATCACGCACGCCGGTCTCGGCACAGGCACCATCAGCTCCGTGGCCCTGGTCCTCTCCAAGGCCCTTCCGCTCTCGATGGGCTTCTTCGTCTTCCTCACGAACGTCTTCTTCTTCGTGCTCCAGACGGCGGTCGATCCGTCACGGTTTCTCGTGAAGCTCGTCAAGCAGATTCCGATCTGCTTCGTCTTCGGCCTCTTCTTCGACGCGGCCTATGCGCTCACGTCCTTCGTCGCGCCCGCCGCCTACCTCGAGCAGCTTGCGACGGTCTTCATCGGCACGGTCTTCAACGGCATGGGCATTGCGGGCATGGTCTTCGCGCGTCTGGCGATCCTGCCGCCCGAAGGTCTCGTCATCAGCATCATCAGGCGCTGGGGCGGCTCCTTCGGCAACCTGCGCACCGGCATCGACGTCTTCCTCGTCATCGCGGCCACCTCGCTCTCCTGCCTTCTCCTCGGCTCGATCGAGGGCGTGCGCGAGGGAACGCTCGTCGCCGCCGTCTGCGGCGGGCAGTTCGCCAAGGTCTTTCTCAAGGTCCTCGGCCGCCTCTTCCCGGCCCACCGCCCCGTCGACTGACGCACGACGCCCCGCCACCTACCTCGCGAGCACCGTCCTCAGGCGCTCAAGCACGCCTGCAACGGGATCGGCCTCCGAGAGCGCATTGACGCGCTCAAGCACCATGTCGGGCACGGGCAGGACGTCCGGGGCCGACGCATTGAAGAACGACCCCTCCTGCGTGCGGTCGTTCGCAACGCTGCCGCAGTAGAGCCAGAGGCCCGCATACACGTCGTCCTTTCTCACCGTCCCGAGCGAGGTCAGGTACTTGAAGGCCTGCTGCATCGCATGGTGCCGCAGCACCGTTCCCACGGTCGAGTACTTGCTGTCCATGACCGCCCAGGCCGTCCTGCCTCCGCTCTCGAGCGAAATCAGGAAGTCGGGCGAATACCAGGCCCTGTCCGTCTCCCTCAGCGTGTCGGCAGCCTCCGCATTGAGGGGCCTCACGGACCAGCGTGTCGTCCTCGCAAGTCCGATGCCGTTCTCGGGCTCAACATTTCCCGCCGCCAGCACGGGCTGGTACCAGAGCCTCACGATCTCCTCGTTCCCTCCGTCGTCTTCCTTCCTCCTGAAGATGAAGGTGTTGAGAAGGGCCGCGGCCGCATTGTCCGCATAAAGCGGACCCGCTCCCGCATACTCGTGCCTCTTCGCCTCCACGCTCGTCCAGCCCCTGCGCTCAAGGCCGCCGAGAAGTGAAACGAGCGAAAAGTACTCGTAGAGCCTCGGACTCGTCACGCTCGCAAGCCTGCTCACGAGCTTCTCAGCCTCGACGGGCCTGAGCTCGAACCACTCGCGCATCAGCTCGTAGACGAGCCTGTACTGGGACGTCTCGATGAAATGCCTCGCGGGCGCGGGCAGCCTGTTCACGGGCTCGGGCGTCACGCCGAGCGCGTCCCGGTAGAGCTCCGCAATGCGCGAGAACACGATGCCGTAGCCCCTCAGGACGTCAGCCTCCGAACTCACGATGCGCACGGCGGCCATGCGGCCGATGGTCCCCGCGTCAAGAGGTCCCGCGCCGACGCGCACCGCGTCCTCGAACGCCTGCGCCAGACGCCTCGTCTCCGACGCAAGATGCAGCGGAAAGCCTGCCACCACGCGGTTTTCATAAAGGTCCCTGCTCAGCTCGGACGTGCGCACGAGCGCATGAGCGGGCATCCAGTTCGCGCCCCGCATGCGGATGCCGTGTCCCGGCGCCACTCTCTGCCACTCGTGCGGATGCGAGGCCATCCAGCGCGCGGCCTCGGGCGTCATGTCGCGCATGCGCTCGATGCTCATGCGTCTGGCAGTGGAGGCGAGCCTGCACTTGGGATCCTCGCGGAAATACGGATACTGCCTCTCGTAGAGAGACGACAGACGCTCGAGCACGCCCAGAAGATCGCCAAGCGAATCGTCGCCCGTCCTGACGGCATCGCCCCCGAAGAGCCTCTCCACGTGCTCCGCCACGCTCTCGCTCATCCTGAGCAGATTGTCCGAGGCAAGCCCCGGCTTGAGAATGATGCGAAGCGGCTCGGCATAGAAGAAGCTGCACGCCTGAGGTCCCATGCTCACGAGCACCTCGAGCTTCGCCACGCCGATCATGTTGTCGAAGGGAAGCGGATCCTGCAGCTCGAGGTGTACGCAGTCCTCCTCGCGATACTGGTCGCCCGCGAGCACCTCGCCGCCCATCCTGACGGTGACGGCGGCCCTCGGCGGAAGGCCCGAAACCTCAAGCGACATGGGCACACCCGCCTCCACGGCGGGCTGCCCCGACCAGTCTCCGATCAGGGGCTCAGCCTCATGAAGCGGCAGCGGCACGGGGGCCGCGCCCTCGGGGCGGACCGTGAGCACGAGCGTTCCCGCCTGCACGCCCGCACCTGCATCTTCAGCAGTCATGGCCACCTCCGTCAGAAGAAGCGGTAGCAGTCCATGGCCTCGTCGCCCTGACGCAGAATGCGGTCGACGACCTCGACGGACCTCGACAGTCCGAGCGACTCAAGACCGCTCCTGAACTCCACGAGCTTCTCGCGGTAGGCGGCGCCCGTGCCCGTGATGCGCGGCAGGCACTTCTGCATCACCGCAAAGTCGGCCGCATCAAGCCAGGCGGGCTTGTCCCCGTCCGCAAAGATCGAGGACGCCGCGCCCACGTATCCGTTCATCTGGCGGATCGAGCGGGGCGAGAGCCTGATGCCGAAGCCTTCGAGCATGGGCATCAGCCTGTCGTGCAGGTCCGAGAGCTCGCGCGCGTTCTTCGAAACGGCCTTCGCCCCGAAGTAGGCCTGAAGCTCCTTCCAGGACACGGGTCCCACGACCTTCGCGGGGCTCGTGTTTTCAATGCAATCGACGACGGGCAGCGTCACGACGGCTGCACGGTCGATGAGGCGCGGCGAGAGCGTCTCGGTCGTACTGTCGTTGTTGATGGTCGCCATGAAGCGCAGCGTCTCGGGCACCTTCGTCGGCGCCTTGTCCCAGAGCGTCACGATGCCGGACGACGTCTGCTCGTCGCACAGACGCATCCAGTCGGACCAGTAGTACTCCATCGGCGAGAGGTTCGCCTCGTCAAGCAGCATCATCGCGGGATAGACCGACCCCGAAGCGCTCCTCTCCTCCGCATCAAGCGTGCAGAGCAGGTCCCATCTGGCGGGATCCGAAGACTCGAATCTGTTCGTGATCGGATTCCAGTAGCCCACGAAGTCGCGCTTCGACGTCCAGCCGTACTCGACCGGCACGTGCACGAAGCGTCCGGCGGAAAGACCCGCACGTTCGTCGGACGACAGCAGGTTGTCGAAGGCGTCCAGACCCAGCGTCCTCGCCAGAATGTGGCAGATCGAGGTCTTGCCCGAGCCGGGCTCGCCCGAGAGCACCGTGAGGAAGTTCTGCGCCCAACAGATGTAGAGGTTGAGCACCGTGTTCTCATCGTAGCGTCGAACCTCCTGCACGGACCTGACGAGCGCATCGGCCAGCTCGCGTCCCCTGAGCTTCGCGGGCCTGACGCCGCAGACGGCCTGCGCGAGCCTTTCGCGACGGCTCCTGTCATCGTCCTCAGTCCAGGCGTCGAGCGCCCTCACGAGGGACTCGGGCATCAGCTCGCCGTCGGCTCCGTGCGTGCGCTCACAGATTCTTTTCGACTCCTCGAGAAGCTTCGTGTGCAGGTTTTCGAGCCTGCGGTAATTCTCGCGACGCTTCTCAAGCATCCCGTCCAGCTTGAGAAGCTGCTCGATCACGTCCTTCTTTGCATCCAGAAGACAGGACGCGAGGGCCTTCCTCCGGAGCTCCGCGTCGAGCTCCTTCTTGCTTATCTCGAGACTGGCGTACTTGCGAGTGAGCTCGTCCCTCTTGCCTTCCTGCACTCGGATGTTTTCGCTGAGCGTCTTCTCCTCGGCCTTCAGGCGCTCGACCCTCACGCCCACGAGAGTCTTTGCGGAGATCTTGTCGATCAGCTTGTCACCGACCGCCACGCGCGAGATCACGGCGTCAATCATGGCGTCGTTGCCGGCCCTGATCTCGTCGAGCACGAAGTTCGCGACATGCTCCTTCACCTCCTCCTTGTACTGCAGGCGGCGCATCACGTTTCTGGCGCGGGCAAGGCGACCGGCCGTCACGTCCGGCTCCACGTCCTCGAAGGCCTCGGGAGACTGGAGCCGGTCCCTGATGTAGGCGGCACGCACAGCAGACTTCTCAAGAAGGCGCCTGAGCAGATCCGCGTCACTCCAGACGTCGACCGAAACCGCATCCATGAAGGCCGTCTTCGCGCAGCGCACGCCCACGTGCACGGGCTGGCCGGCGCCCTCCCACCTGACGTACTCGCGAACCTCCTCGACCTTGTCGGCCTTGATCCTGAAGGCGGAGACGAGCCCCTTGTTGACGGTGCCGGAGAACGTGACGTAGTTCTTCCCGCGGTTGTCCCTCTTCAAGCGCATGGGACCGTAGAAAAGGTCCTTGTGCTCGAGCAGCACGAACTCGTTGGCAACCTTCATCTCGTCTTCCAGATCCTCAGAATCCGTCACGCTGACGGGAATCATCGTCGAGGTGAAGTCGATGCGGTCCAGGTCCTCGGCGGGCTTCACGACAAGATGAATGCCGAAGTCGGACGCGCTGAAGAAGCGCTTGCTGCTCGTGATCCTCGAGAAGTCGACGAACTTGCAGAAGTCGGAACGCACGCGGCCGTTTTCGTCGAAGTTCGGCATCAGTTCCGACGGCTTCAGGTCGATGACGTAGAAGGCGCCTTCCTTGATCTGGTTGCGACCCGCCGACTTCAGGTTGAAGGCACCGTAGGAGGGGAAAAGCTGCTTGGCCTCCGACTCGAGCACGCCGAAGCGGTCCTTGTACCACTCGGCGAGAACATAGAAGTTGAAGAAGTTTCCGCCACTCGTGCGGATGTAGCCCAGATAACGGGTCACACCTCGCGGCAAGGGCGGCACGGTGACGGAGAAGTCTCGCGGAAAGACGGTGCTCGCCTTCGCCCCTTCAGCGGGCACAGGCACGACGGGTGCAGGTACGACGGGGGCAGGCTCGGCGGCAGACTCGGCAACCTTCGCGGCCTCGACGCCGGGGACTTCGTCCCCCGTCTGCGCAGGAGCCTCCCGAGCCCCCTCAGTCTCGGACGCACCGGCAGGGACGGCCTCAGCCGGGGCCTGCTCCTGCGAGGGCTTTTCGGACTTCTCGCCTGCGGACGCCTCTTCGCCTTCAGGATCGCCGTCCTTCCCCTCGTACAGGCTCGGATCAAAGCTGATGGAGAGAGTGGTCTGCGAGTTCGCGCCAAACTCCCTGCAGTAGCGTTCAAGGAAGGCCTTTGCGTACCACGACAGTCCGAATCCGCAGATGTAGATGATGAGCATGGCAAATGCCCTGCGGTCATAAGGAGTGCCGTCGATCTCCTCATGAAAGGCCCTCATCGCCTCCTTCGACTTCTCGTGTGTCGCAGCAGCCTCCACGCGTCTGAAAAAGGCCTCGGGCGTCTTGTCCTCAGACAGCCCCGGATAGTCAAGCGCATGCATCTTCTCCGTGTTGGCGGCTGTCATCAGCGGCAGGGAGCCCAACCCTGCACGATGGGCCGGCCCCGCCACAAGCATCTCGACAAGACTCTTGTCCTTCTCAAACCAGGAGCCTTTCAGCGTGCGTTTTCCCAGAACATGCTTGAGCCTCTTGGTGAGGTAGTCCCTCTCCTCAGCCTTCAAATGTCTGAAAGCCCAACTCAGCATCTCAGCTTCTGCCAGCCATCCTTCCTTGCCCGGTCCAAACATGCCCATATTCTTACCTCTATATCAAAAAAATTGCGAAGCTCGCGCAATCCTGAAAGTATTTTATAGAGTGGTACGAGATGGTGCATGCTTCGCACGGGAGACGGGCGCGGCGAATCGGGATTCTGGCATGGAAAAAAACGGCCGCCCGCTTCACCCGGCCTGCAATCTGTGTCAAAATAACGCTTTTCACGCTTTTCAAGGCTTCCGCCTTGAGGGGCGCCAGGCAAGATAGAGGCGCAGGGACTGCATCAGTAGACGGCCGAGGAGGTATCCGAGGACGCCGCTCGAAAGGGCAGCCTGCCGAAATGACGCCGCGGACACGCGGCGGCCATTGGTGACGCGGAGAACATCCGCCTCACTCCCGCCGATCCGCGGCGGAGGAGCTGTCGCTGACCGTTCGGTCGCTTTTCGACAGTGCGGCCGGCAGGCCCGCACCCGGAAAAGTTCGCCCGGACATCTGCTGCAAGCCCGCAAGGCCCCGCCGGCCGCTGCAGGTTCGCTCCGTGTCCTCCCTCCTGCGAACGCATTTCTTTCCGGAGATTCCTACCCACATGTCCGACACTACCACCGGCTCCAACACCGGACTGCGCCGAGACCTCAAGGCGCGTCACATCACGATGATCGCCGTCGGCGGCTCCATCGGCACGGGACTTTTCGTGGCGTCCGGCGCGACGATCGCCCAGGCCGGTCCCGGCAGCGCCCTGCTCGCCTACTCGATCATCGGCCTCATGGTCTACTTCCTGATGACGAGCCTCGGCGAACTCGCCGCCTACGAACCCGTGGCCGGCTCGTTCTCCACCTACGGCCGCCGCTACGTCGACGAAGGCTTCGGCTTCGCCCTCGGCTGGAACTACTGCTACAACTGGGCCATTACGGTCGCAGTCGACCTTGTGGCCGCCCAGCTCGTCATGGGCTGGTGGTTCCCCGACGTGCCCGGAACACTCTGGAGCGCACTTTTCCTCGCGTTCATATTCACGCTCAACTACATATCCGTAAAAGGCTTCGGCGAGACGGAATACTGGTTCGCGCTCCTCAAGGTCGTAACCGTGATCCTCTTCATCTGCACGGGCTTCGCGATGATCTTCGGAATCCTCTCGGGCGACACGCCTGCGGGCTTCGAGAACTGGGCGATCGGCGACGCGCCCTTCGTGGGCGGCCTTCCCGCCCTGATCGGCGTCGCCATGGTGGTGGGCTTCTCCTTCCAGGGAACCGAGCTCATCGGCATCGCCGCTGGCGAAACCGAGCATCCCGAGAAGAACATTCCCAAGGCCGTCCGACAGGTCTTCTGGCGAATCCTGCTCTTCTACATCCTCTCGATCTTCGTCATCAGCCTGATCATTCCGTACACCGACCCGCGCCTTCTCAGGAACGACGTGGCCGACATCGCCGTAAGCCCCTTCACGCTCGTCTTCGAGCACGCGGGCCTGCTCTCGGCCGCCGCGCTCATGAACGCCGTGATCCTCACCTCGGTGCTCTCCGCTGGCAACTCCGGCCTCTACGCCTCCACGCGCATGCTCTTCGTGCTCGCGCACCAGGGTTCGGCCCCGAAGATCTTCGGCAAGCTCTCCGCCTCCGGCGTCCCGCGCAACGCGCTCTTCGCCACGACGGCGGTCGCGGGCCTGTGCTTCCTGACGTCCCTCTTTGACAACCAGTCCGTCTACCTCTGGCTGCTCAACACCTCGGGCATGAGCGGCTTCATCGCCTGGCTCGGCATCGCCATCAGCCACTACCGCTTCCGCCGCGGCTACGTGATGAACGGCTACGACGTCAACAAGCTGCCCTACAAGTCGTCCTTCTTCCCGTTCGGACCGATGTTCGCCTTCGCGCTCTGCATGATCATCATGCTCGGCCAGAACTACCAGGCCTTCCTCGCGGGCACGATCGACTGGGCGGGCGTGGTCGCCACCTACATCGGCATCCCGCTCTTCCTCGCCATCTGGCTCGGCTACAAGCTCATCACGGGCTGCCGCTTCGTGCGCTACAGCGACATGGAGTTCCCGGAAAAGTACCGCTAGGAAACTTCACTGACAACGGGCGGCCCGCTTCCATCAAAGCGGCCGCCCGCAGGCTTCACTCCTCCTGGCTCTTCCCATCTGCGGCCTGCGCAGAAATCGTTCCAACCAGTTGCAGCCTCGTCATGGACGTCAGTCGACTACCTGCCTCTCTTCCCGCCTTCTGCATCAGGACGTATCCGGGTGCCCCTCTCTTCGATCTCACGATCTGCATGCCCGACTCTCCGTCGCTTCGTCGACGGGGTCATCGAGCTGCATTATCCGGATGCGCACTATCCGCGGATTCATCGGCAAACCCGGCAGGTCTTCAAGGTGGTGGGGGCGATCTTTCCCAAGCAGGGAAAGCGCGGGCGGTGGTCGAGCAACCAGCAACCTTGAATGCGCAGGTGGGAGGATCGGGCGCGCAATGCTAGAATTTCCGCCTCCTCAAAGGAAGTTCCATGTCAAAAAAGCCTAGCCCCAAAAAGAAGTACGGTCCGCGCGCAGTAGCTGTTCCGCATTATCTCAACAGCCTCACCTCCGATGTAGATCGGAGCCATGACGCCCGCGACAAGAATCGCGTCTTTCTTCTCCAAGTTGCCAACCGAACTGTCGAGAAGAAAGATCTCGCCATGTACGGTCGGATCATGCAGATAACTTGGGTTCTTGCCGCGAAGATGGAACGCGCGAAGGAACTTCGCCAATGTCTCTACAACGGCCTCGTAGCCATCGGATGTTACATTGCGGAGAAGCCAAAGATTCCGTTCGACGACAAGATGTTCGAGGAGCTCTCACTGGCAACGGAAGTCGCGCGAGATATTCTGGAGAACTCGGGCGAGATTGAGCGCGCGCAGGCTGGTGCGGCTGTCTTGTCGGGGCGTGTGAAGTTCGAGTCGGAGGCGGACAAAATCACGGGGTGGGAGATGGTGTTGCGTTGAGAAACAGGAAAAGGAAAAGGAAAGGCAGGCATGAAGAGGTGCTCTTGTATTGCAATGCAATACGCTTTAGATTTTGACATCCTCCCGCGTATTGATACGCCGGGAGGATGTCAAAAGCATCTCGGCTTTCGCTGATGCAAAGTAGGAGATCCGCCAATGCTCTTTTTCGAAATCGAACAGCTTCATTAAGAAAACGGTCGCCCCTCCAAACGGAAGGGCGGCCTAACTATTTCATGGCGTGCAGGACTCACTTGACGCCGTTGATGCGCTGGATGAACCCGACGAAGCAGCCAAAGCCGATCGGGAGCGACGTCTCATCCTGAATGCAGAAGTCCCCTCGATGATGACCGGGATGGTTGCATCCGTAGTAGAAGAACACCGCCTTGCCGCCATGTTCCTGAACGCGACGGATCAGCATCGTGCAGTCTTCACTGCCGATTTTGGCATTCATGTCGACGACGCTGTCGACGCCAGGAACTTGAGCTGCGACTTCCTTGACAATGGAAACAGCTTCTTCGTCGCCTCGGTAGGTCACGGCCTCGCCCATGCGGGTGAGTTCGTAGTCGACGCCGTAAGCTGCGGCAAGCCCCTTGACCGTCATCTCAACGTTGGCTGCCATGTAGTCGTTGATTTCCGTCGATTCGCCGCGCACTTCGAGCTGCATGAAGGCGTTTTCGGCAATGATGTTTCGACCTGTGCCGGATTCGAACCGACCGATCTGCACGCGGGTGATGCCTTGGCTGTGCCCGGGCAATGATCCGAGCGACATGCAGGTCGCGGCGCCGCACATCAGCGCGCTGCGGCCCTTTTCGGGAGAACCGGCCGCAGCGGCAAGACCGTGGTAGCGGAGGTCGAACTTCGTCGTGGCAAGATAGCCGAAATGAGAGACGCCGACTTGACCGAGACGCGCGGAGCAGCCGATGTGGGCGCCTGCAAACCAGTTGACGTCGTCGACGATGCCTTTGGCTGCCATTGCCGCAGCGCCGCGCACGCCTTCTTCGGCAGGCTGGAAGAGAATCTTGACAGTGCCGCAGAGCTTCTCACGGTTTTCCGAGAGCCAGCGGGCGGCGGCAAGGCCCACGGCCGTATGACCGTCATGACCGCAGGCATGCGAGAAGCCGGGATAGACCGAACGATAGTTGCCGGCATTGGCCTCATGAGCCGGATCGTTGCTTTCTTCGATGGGGAGGCAGTCGATGTCAACACGGATGCCGGTCACGGGGCCCGGACGGCCCGTATTGAGAACGGCCATGGCGCCCGTGTAGCCGCCCAAGTGTCCGAGGAAGTCGGCGGGTACGCCGTGCTCAAGCGCCCGCTTTTTAGCCTTCTCAACCAGATCAGCATTACGGCCCATGACGGCGGAGGGTTCGATGACGTCGATGCCGGCCTTCCACTCGAGACCGAGCGCCTTGAGGCGTTGCACGATGAACCACGTCGTTTCGAATTCGCACCAACCTTCTTCAGGGTGGGCGTGAAGATGGCGACGGTCAGCAATGAGTTGTTCTTGAAGAGTCAATTTTGTCATGACGATTCCCTGAAGTATCAAAGGTCGAAGATGAAGCCGAGAAGGATGACGTTAATGATCATCGGGATGGCCATGCGCTTCGAAACCTCAAGCGGAGAGGCCTTGATCATGCCGGCGATGACGAGTGTGGCACCGGCGATCGGCGAACACATGCGACCCAAGGCGCCTGACAAGGCGGCCACAATGCCGAGGTTGGGAATCTGCATGCCGAATTCGGCGGCATAGGGCGTCACGGCCTGATTAAAGGCGTGGCCTGCGGCGTCACCCGAACCGGTGAGAACGCCCATCAGGAAGGGACCGAAGTTGGCGGCGTAGCCAGCGATCTCGCGAGAGTTCTTGAGCGTTTCGATGAGGGCGTCAATCACGCCTGCCGCACGAAGACCACCTGCAAAGCAGCCGGCCGCGATGATGATGCCCATGATGTTGGCATAGCCCTTGCCCATGCCGTTGAAAAATTCTTTTGTGACCTGTTGAGGATCAGCTCGGGAAACAAGGAACGTGAAGATCACGCCGTAGATCATGGCTTCGGCAATCGACATCTTGAAAATCGGCAGAACCGTGGCGCCCAAAAACAGGATGATGATCGGAAGCACGGGGGCCAACGCCATCAAGATGTTCGGACGTTCGGGCAGCTCGCCGCGGGCGTCGGAAGCCACCTCAAGCGATTCGCCTTCTTCACCGGGTTTTGCCTTCTTGTAGTCGCGGAAGACGAAAACCATGGCCGTCACAAGCAGAATGTTGAGCGCGCAGAGCGTCAGGATTTTCGGGGCGAACTCAACGATGAGGTCCATGACTTCCATGTTGGAGATCTTGGCAACCCAGACGTTGTGGCTCGAACCCGGGCTGAGGGAGGACGGAATGATCGAGCCGATAATGGCCGCACCGGCAATGGCGGGCTTGAAGCCTGCGCGAACCATGAGCGGAATCATCGTGGGACCCAGAGCAGCCGCACAGCCGGCGGCGGACGGAATGGCGATGGCGACGCAGGAGGCAATGAGCATGCAGAAGGGGAGGAGGAAGATGCCCAGACGCCCGAGCGGCTTCACCATCAGGCCGACGAAGTGCACGTCGCAACGCGTGATGGCGATGACGGCGGCAAAGCCCATCGATGAGCAAATGGCCGTGATGAGCGACTTGTTCGTCATGTTGGCGACGAAGGCACCGAGGGCGGTTTGTGGCGAAAGAGCGAAGAGCGCCATCACCAAGCCGGCGACGAAGAGCACAAGGCGCGTTTCGATGCGCTTGAGAAGCGCGGCGATTGTGAGCAGGACGATAAAGCCTGCCATCCAGATAGTCCAGGTCATGCTTTAATCCCCATGGTTCTGAAGTGAGAGAGGGTGCCGTACTTGCAGACGAGAAGTTCGTACTCGTCAGGGTCATAGAAGCGGCACTTGCCGGCGGTGAAGCTTTGCGCAACCTCAATCGAGAAGCGGACGGCTTCGTCGACGTCCGCAACATGTGTGGCGCCCGTCGCGCAACCGGCAACTTGAGATTGCGTCGTGATGGCAACGCCGATGCAGGGACTCGTCGTCGCGACGCTCGGCTGCAGAATCGAATTGATGTGGTAAATATTATTCCCGTACGGGGTAATATCCTGTTGTGCAAGCGGCAGAACCTTCGGCAGGCATCCCGTGGTAGATTCGAGAATGGAGAGCAGATCTTCGCTCGTCCTCAACAGGTAGCCATCCTTGACGGTCGGCGTAATGGCGATGCCGCGTGCGTTGAGAATGCGATTGCCTTTGGTTGTATCGATGCTCAGCAGCGCATCCATGGCCGGATCGACTTCTTCGGCATTGCATTGCGCGCTCGTGACGGGCGAGTCCATGAAGGGCACGGGTTCGTGCGGACGAGTGGGGGCGTTGGGACATACATGAGTTCGAATCATGACGTCGCCCTCCAGAATGTCGCCGCGTACGTGCATCTGGCCGAGCTTGGCGGCAATGGTCAGGGCGGCAAGCGCGCCGTCCCCGTCGGACGTGAAGCCGATGAGAGCCGGACGAGCGCCGAGCCCGCCGAGACGGCCGACAATGCCGAGGGTCGGAGCATTGCCTCCGGCAGTCTTGCCGTTTCGACCGGGAATGAGGACGTTGACAAAGTCCGTGGTTTTTCCGTTCGTGCCGATGGTTTTCGTTGCGGCGTCCCGAACGCCCCAGTCTTTGAGTCGGGTAACGACGGATTCGCCCGTGACACGCGGGTCGTCAAGCAAGTCCAACAGATCCAACAAGATTTTCATTGTGTTCGCCCTCCTTGGGTATGGCTGTAGGAACAATTCTGTTCCTTCGGACTGGGTTGGAGTAGCACCATGCCGAGGAGTATTATTAAGTATTCTCAAGAGGAATAATCCGGCATGAAACTACCGTTTTTCAACGAGTCTCTCAATGCTTTTCTGGCGGTTGCGGCCGAGAGAAGCTTTTCTGCGGCCGCAAAGAAGCTGGGCGTGACCCAGTCTGCGGTCACGAAAGCCGTGGCGCGGCTGGAAAAGGAGCTTGAGGTGGAGCTCTTTGATCGCGGCTGTCGACCGGTCATGTTGACGGAAGAGGCCATGTTGCTCCTCAAGGATGTGCTTGCCTGTCAACATACGCTCGAAAATACAGCCGAATTCATGCAGTCTCGGTCGAACTTGAAGCCTGTTTACCGAATCGGAGTCATCGAAGGATTGTCGAAAAGCCTGATGCCGCAACTGATCAAGGCGCTACAGTCCGAGGCGTCGGAAATCGTGACACAGATCGGCACATCGCTTGTGCTCGTTGAAAAGTTGGTGAGGAATGAGCTCGACTTCGCCTTCACGAGTGCCGCCTACGACGAAGTGCGCGGCTTGTACCGGACAAAGCTCTTCGAAGAAGAATCGATTGTTTTGATGCCCAAGGCCATGGCCGCCAAGCGAGATTCGTGGACGTGGTCCCAGTTGCAGCTTTGCGGCATTCCTTTTCTTCATTTTGCGCGCGAAGGCGGCGTGGGCAGAATCAACGATGCCTATCTCAGTCTTCAGAACATCAAGACGCCCAATCGCATCGAGGTCGACTCGACGGGCATCATGACGTCCCTCATTGCGCAGGGCATGGGGTGGACGGTCGGCAGTCCGCTCACATTGGTGCAGAACTTCGATTTGATTGACGAGATCGCTGCGATTCCGACCCCGCCTCCGGGGCTTCAGAGATCGCTTTTTCTAGTCTGTCGCGATGACAGGAGTGAAGAGAGTCGCCGGAAGTTCATTCGGCTTGCCCAAGAGATGATGAACGCCCATGTGGTGCCGCTCTTTGACGAGGTGAAGCGCCGAGTGGGATGTTGAGGGCGGGCTTTTCGGGGAAAGCAGGGTTTGCACAAAAACAGCCGCAGGCAGCCCCCGAATTCGCGGGATGGGATGCGGCCGATGTTGCGCAACCGATGTAGCCGGAATCAAGGAAGACCATCTTCTCAAGGCCCTTCAGAAGATCGCCCAGATGAGTAATGTCATGTTCATTAGCCG
>NZ_KQ968561.1:0-2467 GCF_001578585.1 Sutterella sp. KLE1602 | reverse complement strand
TGTCATGTTCATTAGCCGGTGCGGCGACCGTGCCGTAGATGATCCCGGATTCGGAGCAGGCAGCAATGTGCTCCTTCATTCCGAAATGCCAGGTGTTGGCCTTCTTGCCCGAAGCCATCTCAGGATCTCGGGCGTGAGCCTTGTTCTTTGTTGACGACGGTGCTTCGATAAAGGTGCCGTCTGCTGCCACCATTTCAAAAGAGCAGGCCCCGGCTTCTGCGGCCAGACTTACCGTGCGCTCGAGTAATTTTTGCGCCAACCCTGTTGCTCAATGAAATGCCGGAAGCGCAGTATCGTCGAATCTGAGATGAACTGATGCGTGCTAGACACGCGACAGAAGCTACGGGCCACCATGTCGCTCGCCAAATATGACTCCATCTCAAGATCAGACAGATTGAGAGAGACCTGAAGCAGGTGAACGCGAACCATTGCTTCAAGGCGCGTATACGGCCTTCCATGATTGGCTTTGATGTGGTAGAGGGGCAGGCAAAGTTGGATCAATTCGTTGATTACGTCATCTGTCAAGCGATCCATGGCATTCACGCGACGATCAGCATGAATCCGACGAATCTGAAGGAATTTTTCAGCCTCAATGTCAGCAAAGCTCAATTGGGCATTGAACAGCTCTTCTCATAGAACATCTAGATTGCGAACGATATCATAGTAGCATCTTACTATCGCGTTGGCAAAAAAACAGCACATTCTGGCGTCGTTAAGAAAAGCCGAACGGAACAATTTTGTTCCATCCGGCTTGCAACGGGGTTTTTTGAAGAGCTTCCTTAACACGCTTGTGCGAATCGGAAAAAAACGAGAATGCCTTCTGGGAGTGGATTATTCCAATAACGGATATTATCCCAAGGCTTGTCAATTGTATAGGACGGGTATTTTTATCTGAAGAGTGGAAAATCACTTTTCAATAATTCATCTTGGAATGAATTTTGCTCTTTATCAAGGGTTTCACGATGAATTGTAATTGCAGATTCACTATTATTTCAAAAAGCGTCGAGAACCTTTTTTGAGAAAATCTTTTTCTTCCGGCGTAGCCCAGAATTGGAAACGTTTCAGACCTTCGACTTGGCGCCGTTTGGTAAAGGCTTCTTGTCTGGCACGGTTCTTTTCGGACATGGCGGCTGGGTAAAAGCGTTAGAGATAACGCCATTGTAGCCGATGACGGCCTCCAAGGGTCAGAAATAACTGTCTACAAATCTGCTTGAATTGCCTGTCTCTCTTGCGTCTAGGCGTTATCTCTACATGACCGATCTACGCTGCGGCGCACACTGCGCATGCAACATTTTCATCCATTGGGTTTCGGTGTAGCATATCGTAGAAAAGATGATCGCCTGAACCGTACTCAATACTATACAGTTGTTGCCGAGCTAACGCTCGGCCCGCTATCCATCCCCACCCAACGCGACGCATTGGATGGGGAATTCCGCGGAAGTTGTTAAAGGAAGCTCTTCAAAAGTACCCTGAACAATCGTTTGCACAGAAATTTGGCCTGTGTAATAGATAAAAGCTCTCGGGGCGCAAAATAAGAGAGGGCTTTTGAAGAGCTTCCTTAAATCGATATACAATCATCTTACTAATCGTCACGTTCGATTAGCTATCCGAAAAGGAGCAGTTCAGAGGTCCCCGACCAAGCGGGACTTTTCCACCGGCCGAAAAAGGTATCCTCTGACAATCCCGTACCGACATGCCGACACTTCCATCACGATGCCATCCCTTTTGCACCCCCTCGCCATCACAAGCATGTGTCTCATCCCGGCAGCACACGCCGCCCTGCCGCTAGACGACCCTGCGCTCGCCGAGGATCTCAAGACCTACATCACCTCCCTCGACCCAACGAAGCCCGAGGACTGCATCGGCTTCGTCAACAGGCATCTGTCGGACATCCTTTACACCCGCTTCACGCACAAGTCCGTGCTCGAGGACGAGCTCGCCCGCATGAAAAGCACTCACGCAACGGCCTGCCTCAGGAACAAGACGCTCAAGGGCATCTCGAAGGAGGAGATCCGCAGGCTCGAGGTGGCCGAGCGCGCCTCCCCGTGGTGGGAGCGCTCGGGATGGGCGACGAAGGACAAGCAGTCTCTTCTGAGGCTTTCCCCCGACGGCATCAAGGATGCTGTCCCCGATGTCGATCCGGCGCTCGCCGCGAATCCGCAGCCGATCGAATCCGCCTCCGAGCCCGAAACACCCCCGGCGTCCGCCGGGCCCACTCCGTCAGAAGCGCCGGTCGCGCCTCCGGCCGCATCCTGTGATCCGCTTCAGGATGCAGGCTGGTGCGATCTTTCCGCACCTCGCTCCTGAGCGTCTCCGTGTTGCAGTTGCCCAGCCCGTTCAGGCGAGTACCACGCAAAACCTTCAGCCGTGCGGGAGAAGTCCTTCTGCTTGATTGGAATAGCTGTCTTTTTAGTAGCCGGCTAAGTATTAACGAAAAAGAAAGGTTCATCTCGGAAGTCCGTGGAAC
>NZ_KQ968560.1:8220-47023 GCF_001578585.1 Sutterella sp. KLE1602 | reverse complement strand
CAGAGTCGTTTCCAACCCTAAATGAGGAATAGCCTTTCTCATTCCGAATCGGAGAAATCGACTCTCGATTCGTCCGTCCGGCGGCGGCGATGGAACTTGGGCGTGCTGACGACTTTGACAACGCCGTCCTTCGTCAGGTCAAGGTAGACCCTCGTGTTTCTCAAGATTTCACTGATGAAGGCGGAACCGCCGGCTTCGGCGAGTTTCAAATGCTCCTCTGCCGTCAGTCGGATCGTGACGTTTTTCTTCGGTTCGTTCGCGGCTGTGCGTCCGGAACTCGGTCTTGAGCCGCGTTGCTTGCGGCGATGGATTTCTTCTCTGGTCACTTGGGGTGTCTCGCATCAAATCGTGAACCTGCCGGCCTCGAAGGTTCCGACGCTGGGTTCAACGCTTTCGTAATCCTGTCCTTCGAAAGTCTTGAGCAGAGCTTCGAGGATGAGCTGTGCACCGTCGCAAGGAACGGCCATGCCGATTTGCTTGCGCACGCTCTCCTTCGAGCCGCAGAACACGAAGTCGTCCGGGAAGGTCTGAAGACGAGCGCGTTCACGATTCGTCAGTGCACGGTTTTCGGACCAGTGATAGACGTGCGTGCCGCCGCCCCCCGAGCCGGTGATGGTGTATGCCGGCTTCTTGGAGTCAAGTCGACGGTAAATCTGGGAAAGACGTGCGCCTTTCACGTTGAGGCAAAGCTCGGGCGGGAGCAGGCCGGCTTCTTCAGCCTGCCAGACGTTCATGCCTTCGGGGATGAGGGCAAGGCGCTGCGTGACGGTCTTGCTTTGTGAGGTCCGTTCCTGATTGGCAGCCGTGGGCGGAATGTTGGCCAGAGCTTCGGAACAGGATTTCTGAATGCCTGAAGGCTTGGGGACCTTGAAGGTGAGGCCAAGATCGCCGCGAATCCCGATCATGATGTAACGATGGCGAGCCTGAGGGATGCCGTACTCTTCAAACTTGTAGAGGTGCGCCGTGATGTTGTAGCCGAACTTTCCCGCGTGATTGAGCGCGTCGAGAATCACCTTGAAAGCCTTGCCGTCGTTGGCGGAGCTTAGACCGCTCACATTCTCCGCAAAGAAGAAGAGGGGGTTGGCTCGGTTGATGTACTTGACGCCGTAGGAGTAGAGGCCGCCGTAGTTGCCGTCGAGCCCTTTAGACTCGCCAACTAGCGAAAAGTCGTTGCAGGGGAATCCGTAAAGGAATCCGTCGACAATGGGCAGGCCGTCGATGTCGAGCTCGCGAACGTCCTTACAGATCGAAAGCGCTTCGGGACTGTGCTTGAGAACGTTCTGTTGGTACGTACGGCACGTGTCCGCATCCCAATCTGTTGCCCATAGGTGCTCGAACGAAAAGTTCTTCGATTTCGCGCGATTAAGAGCCGTGCCGATGCCGCCGGGACCAGAGAACATCTCGCCCACACGAAGCGCACGTCCAGGGACGAGCACCGGCATTTTTTCGCCGGCCTCATTCGGACAAGCCGCTTCCTTGACAGCTTGGCCCAGCACGCTCTGGGAAAAATTGACGATCAGCTCGCGAGCTTTGGTAGACGTTGCCACCTGATCCTTCTCGCAAGCCTCGGTAAAATGGGAATACTCCGTCTCCGAGAGACGTACTTTCAATTCTTTATTGCGCACAACGCTCTCCGTTGCAAAGTTTGCTGCCCTATTGTAAGCAACGTTTACGGGAATTGTAGCGCAAAACCTCAAAAAGGGACTGCCGTATGCCGAATCCTAAATTTCGCACGATGTGGATGTTCCCGCGCAACATCCGCAAGATCGAGGCTTGGAAGCTGGTACAGATTTCCCAATTGCTTGAAGCCTGCACGGGCAACACCACCAGTCAGAGCGTGCAGGATCAGCTTTACGACCAGCTTGAAAACCTCGGGCTCAAGTGCAAGGCAAACGCCCATGGCGTGAAGAATCCGGGCGGAATGCGCACGTACCTTGCGCAGCTCTCCTGCCTCGGCCTGTTCTGGCAGGATCATGACCGGGTGTACTCGTCGACCTTCGCGGGCGAAGAGCTCATCAACGCACGTTCCCCTTTGAGGATCCTTCGCTGTCAGCTTCTTCGGATGCAGTATCCGTCCGTCTACGGCTTGGGCCGAAACGTGAGCGTTGATCCTAGCATGAAGGTGAAGCCTTTCGTATTTCTCATCGAACTCTGGCAGGATCCGAGACTCGGTGGCTATCTCACCTGTCTTGACATCGCCGTGGCCGTGGTCTACGGGCGCACGCACAAGTGCCACGATATCTGCGTCGAGAAGATTCTCAAGGTGCGCGAAACGGGCGATCTCGCGACCGTGATCGAGAGCGTGGACGACGTGCGTACGCCAAAGCGTTATCACGAACATAATCCTGAGGAAGACCTTGCCCGAGGCATTCAGGACGCCAAAGATATTGCGAACACGGCCAAGAACTATCTTGAGTCCGCTCAGTTGATCGTGACCAATGCGGAAGACAACAAGCGCTTCGAACTCAATGAGGACGTCTGCGTGCAGGGAGATATCTGCACTTGGATGGACGAAAGAATCGAACCTCTGGATCCCGACCATCAGGCCGCATGGCAACAGCGCTTCGGGCGCTACACGAAGACCAAATCCATCCGCTCGCGCTCCACGCAGCAGATCAACGGCGAGAAGGCTCTGGTGTGCTCGAACTTCATCAACGCGGTCACGGAAGCACCCTACGCCTTCAATCTGCAGGCCTTCATCAACGATCAAGCGGCCACTTACGGTAAGACGCCCGCCGAGATCGGGCTTCTCATCAGTGGCGTGCGGGACCGCGTAGCGAACATCGAGCGCGACACCATCAAGCAGGCCGCCGCTTCAGGCGGCAGAGAGGCCATTGCGTTGGAGAAGGCTGTGACGGGCATCTTCCGAAAGCTCGGCTTCGATCTCTCCGAACACATCGGCCAGAAGACGGCAAGCAATCGCGAGGGCGGATATCCGGACATCCGCATCAGGGCTTCGGGCATGACTGAATGCGGGTTCGGAGACAGCAAGGCTACTATGAACTACGACCTGCCGCTCAACGACACAATCAAGCTCAAAACCTACTACAAGGACTGTTGGCAGGAGTTTGACGACAAGACGCCCTCCAGGTTCTTCCTCTACATCGCAGGCGGATTCGGGAAGTCGGCCAAGGCCGTGGAGAGTTCTCTTCAGAAATGCACCGAAAGCTACGGACAACCGGTTTCGGCGGTGACGGTCGACGCGCTCCTCGATCTCGTGGAGATGACGAATCCGCCGCCGGCGGCGAAGCTCATGGACGCCTTCAAGAAGGGCGGCTATTTCGCGAGCTGCGTTGATGTCCAGAACGCGTAGCGGAATACCTATGCCTACGTCGACCTCGAACGTACGAACGGCGGTGACAGGTGCGACATTGCACACGTGCTTCATAAGAATTCCATAACCGGTGATGGATGGATGGCTTTCTTCTGTTGAAAGCCGGTATGCCAGACTCTCTTAATCAAAACAAGAACAATGTCCAAGAAACAACGCCCAAAGAAGAAGTACAAGCCCAAGAACGTGGCCGTTCCGCCTTATCTGAACTCGTTGGATGCGTATTCTCAGCGCACCGACATTGATCCCCGGGACGGAGACCGCACCTTCCTGCTTCAGGTTGCGAATCGGACGGTCTCCGAAGGCGACTTGGCCATCAACTGCTACTCGATCCAAGCGGCATGGGCCTTGGCGGAGAAAATGGAGAATACATCGGAAATCCGCAAGTGCCTGTCAGACGGCTTTGCGGCTGTCGGCGCGTATCTCGACGTCGAGACGCGCGAAGAGAAGTTCACGCCTGAGGTCTTCGAGATGCTGTCGCAAGCTATTGAGACCACTCGAAGCATTTTTGAGAACTCCGGGCAAGTCGAACGCGCTCAGGCGCTTAATGCGGCTCTCAGAGGCCAGGTGAACATCAGAATCTGACCCGCAAGCACAACGTAACCTCAACCCCGAAGGACATCCCCTTTCGGTTTTTTTTCTTGCCTGCCATGGTTCCAAAAAGTGTCCAAAGAGGAGGGCGATGAAGGGAAAAACTATCGCCATACGAGGGGGAGATAAGAGATGCTTCTCGGCTGTTGACGGTTCGACTTCGAACCGAACGACCGTGCAGAACACGGGTGTTCTGTCTGTTGATTCGACGAAGAATCTCTCGATTCAGAACAAGGGGACGGTGGTTGCCAATGAGGTTTCAATCGGTGCTCTGGATCGCGTTGAGAATGGCGGTACGCTCGTTGCCGACAAGTTCAAGTCCAATGGCGTTCTGATAAATCGCGGCAACGGCCAGCTCGTGATCGGCATTGTTGCCAAGGTTTCCTATCTGACGAAGCATCTGGAAGTGGCCAAGGAGATGTACGACGCGGGCGAAACGTTGCCCGAAGCTGTCATTGAAGCGTTGAAGTCTGCGGGGATGATCCCGGCTGAGGCTGGGGCAAATGAAGCGGCATTGATGATGCTGTCGCGTGACGACCGCGCTCTTCCCGACGAGGAAGATGCGATTGCGCTTGCCGATAACGAAGACGAGGGCGAAGCACCGGCGGCGGATGAACCTGCTGAAACCGCAGAATCTACCGATATGTCGTCTTCTGCTTCCGAAACGAACGCCCCGGTTCGAACGCTCGAAGACCTGATCCGCGAATCCCGCGAACGTGCGGCCCGCGAGGCTGCGCGGGTGCATCGCACGATCCCGACAACTGTTGGCGCTCTCACGTCTGCGGCTCGCGGGGCGGCCTCTCAGACGATGGCTTCCATAGAGTCGCAGGCGCAAGCGGCAGTTACGGGCTTGTGGGCCGATGCGGGTTACGGCAAGACTGAATTTGATGCTTATCGCACAGATCGAAGCGGCCTGCTTTTCGGCGTTCAGGGTTCAACTGAAACCCTCACGCTTGGTGCTGTTCTGAGCGCGGGTACGGGCAATGTCAAGAGTGACAACCTTGCATCTCAGGACTGGAACGACGTTGGCGGTTCGGTTTACGGTGCATATCGCTTCGGTCCTGCGGCTCTCACGGCTTCGGCCTTGTATGAACGCCATGAGGGCAAGGCACAGGGGCAGAAGCGTCATGCGGACGTGTTGGGCGCATCTGCGAAGGTCTCTGTTGATGCCATGCTTGGCAGCATGACGGTGACGCCGTATGCAGGCTGGCGCGTGATCGGAGTGGACCATGCCGATGCTGAGGATCGCGTCGTCGTACATGAATTCCCGATCGGATTCAGGGCCAAGGGCAGCTTTGATGCGGGTGCCTGGAAACTCTCGCCGGTGGTGGACGCTGCGTTCGTTCCGCAGACAGGCGATACAAAGGTTCGTCTTGCCGGTACGAATACGAAGTCAGTGATTTCGGGTGGCTCTGCCGTGACTTATCGTGCCGGTCTTTCTGCTGAAAAGGGCAATCTGGCATTCGGATTGAACTACAGCGGCTCGACGGGCGACGACGGACTGCAAAGTTACAGCGTACAGGCGAACGTGCGCCTCGCCTTCTAACCCGCCTTCATCTCAATGAAAAAGCCTCGCCACTTTTGTCTGTGGTCGAGGCTTTTTCTTATTTTAAGCCGTTCAAAACCCAATACTTGTTCTTGCCCGGATTGCTTTCATTGGAAGCAGTCAAACTTTCATCAATGATGACGCTGGTCTTTGAGGTTCTGGTCGCGAGGAAAGCAGTTTCTGCTTTTGCAGGAATGCGCCGACTTGACGGCGCATTCCCTCTTTCTCCCAGAAAGCAAAATCGGCTTTCAAGCCTGTCAGGGCGCACTTGACACCTGAGTAATCTTTGCTCCGTCAATTATTTCCGGGAGTCACTCATGTCGCTTAATTCGTTTCTGGGCAGGCAGTTTTCCCACGAAGGTCGGGCCGGGCGTCTTGAATTTTTTGCCTATTTCGTGGCGGGGCTTGTCTCGAACCTGATTCTCATCGCGCCGTTTCTCTGGGTGTCTTGGGAATACATCAACGCGTCCATCGACTTTGGCCCCGACGTGGCGCTGATGATGAGCGAAGAGGACGAATTTACCTTCTTTGCCGCAGGCGCTTTCTATGTCTGGCTCTACGTCTGGAGCGGCTTGCTGCTCGCACTTGGCGTTGCCTACCTGATGACACTCTGCCGCCGTCTGTCCGACATCGGCTGGTCGAAGTGGTGGGTGTTGGTCATCGGGCTGCCGATCATCAACCTTCTGTTCGTTCTGCTCCTCTGCATCTGGCCGGGCAAGAAGGATTCGCAAGTCGACATTCACCCGCGCACCGAATAGAAAGCAGATTTTACTTTCAAGCGCGTCAGTGACATTTGACAAATTTTTTAGAGTTTGATCCGACACGTTTTTTAACTTCTGGTGACTTCTATGAAGGAAACACGCATTCCGACGCGAGCCGATATGCCGCCCTACCTCCTTGTGTGGTCGAGCGACGAGTGCATGCCGGTGCTCCTTGGTCTCGGTATCGGGATCATGCTCAATCAGGTTTTCATCTGCACGACTGTTGGTCTGGTCGTTGCGCACTTCTATCGCAAGTTCCGCGATCTGCATCCGGACGGTTACCTCTTTCATCTGCTCTATTGGTATGGCTTCGGATTTACCCGTAGCAAATCCATGATCAACCCGTGGATCAAGCGACTGATTCCGTAAACGAAGAACAAGAAAAAATGGACTTAAAGCGTTATCTCTCTACGTTCCACGGTCTCAAGACCGAAGCGTACTTTTCCCGCATGGTCACGACGGTTCTCTTGTGCCTGTGCTTCTTTCTGGTGGCCGTTCTGGCCACGCGTCCGACGATTGTGACGATCCAGCCGTGGACGCTTGCCGAAGACGCTCAAGTGACGCGTGACGATGCATCGCGCTCCTACATCGAAGCGTGGGGCTTTGCTCTGGCCGAACTGATCGGCAACGTGAGTCCCGGCAACGTTACCTTCATCGGTGACCGTTTGAAGCCGCTTCTGGATCCGAAGATCTACCACACCGTGCTCGAAGGTCTGGAATCCAATGCTCAGGGGCTGATGGACGATCGCGTGACGATGCGCTTTGAGCCGCGTCGCGTCACGTACGAAAAGTCTTCCGGCAAGGTCTTCGTGACGGGCTACAGCTTCATTCGTCAGGGCTTGAGCTTCGAAGCCGAAAAGCGTGAGGAACGCACCTATGAGTTTGTGATCCGCATTGCGAACTACGCCCCGCTCATCAAGTCCATTGATACCTATCTGGGCAATCCCAAGACGCGTGACGTGCTTGAGAAGAATGAACTGCGCCAGCAACGCGATGAGCAGAAGCGTCAGGAACAGATCAAGGAACGCGCTCGCTACAAGGAGCCGGAAGCCGACCGTCGCGAAACGACGGAAGCCGATACGAAGCTCTAACGCCCCAAAGAACAGGAGAACTCCAATGAAGCTCACTCACATTGCTGCGGCGGTGGCGGTTGCTTTGCTTTCGAGCAATGCGGCACTGGCTGCCGAAGGCGAAAGCGCGGTGACGAGCGCTGTCAAAAGCGTCGTGAAGACCGTTTCCGAAGCCGATGCGCAGTCCAAGCAAACGGCCAAGTCCAAGCAGGAATCGGCCCAAAAGCAGGCCGAAGATGAAGGCTACGTTGCCGTCCCGGCGAAGTACCTGCGCACGAACGCCGACCCTGCCGCCAAGCAACAGGCGGTCGAACAGATGAAGAGGAACGTCAAGGCTGAAGACAAGGCGGCGGAGGAATCGCGCCGCAAGCCCGACACCGTGCCGGTCGGCCAAGTGCAGATCAATACGAAGGGAACCATTGCGATCAAGCCGGGCGAGAACGTCTTCATCCCGATTTCGCGTGAGCATCCGAACAGAATTTTGACGCCGTTCAAGAATCCGCAGATCGTCTCGACGTCGCTCTTTACGAGCAAGAAGAAGGGAGATTGCGGCGAAGCCTGCGTGCGCGACGGCGTGATCTACATCACGACCGATTCGCCTTCCGCCGTGACGGCCTTCATCACCGAGAAGGGGCATGAAGACATCGCGTTTTCGATCACGATGGTGCCTCAGGCCATTCCGCCGCGTGAAGTTCGCTTTACGCTGCCGCCCGATGTGGTGGAACGCCTCAATTCACGCAGTGCCGCCAACGGCGGCCTGAAGAAGGCTCAGGCATGGGAACAGTCCCAGCCGTATGTGGAAACGATTCGTCAGGCCCTGCGCGGCGTGGCGCTCGGCCAAGTGCCGTCGGGGTATTCGATGCGCAAGATACGCGTGACGGATCCGCTTCCGACGTGCAAGCATCTCGGTCTTGACTTCAAGTGGGACGGCGGTCAGCTTCTCGAAGGCTACAACCTCGACATCTATGTGGGCGTCGTGAAAAACGTTGCCGATTCGCCTGTTGAGTTTCGCAACCAGAATTGCGGCGGCTGGCGTACGGCTGCCGTTACGACCTGGCCGCTTTCGGTGCTTCAGCCGGGACAGCAGGCCGAGATCTACGTGGTCGTGAAGCGTCAGGAAGACGTGCCGGACGAACTCGTTCGCAAGCCGCTCATCCCCCGTGAATACAACTGATGGGGGAGTGAGATGGCATTCAACATGACTAATGCGCTCGCCAAGATGTCGCCGAGAACAAAGCAACTCTCGGTTATAGCGCTCGCGGTTGCCGCCTTGGGCGGCGTGCTGTACCTGTCGCTGGCAGGCACGGAAGAGGGCGTCAAGGAGCGTTGGAACACTAAGACGGACAAACAGGTCAATGTGATCACGGACCAGAGCAACAAGAACATGGGTCTTGAAGCCATGGCGGGTCGCATCAAGTTCCTTGACCGTTCAAACCGTCAGCTTCAGCAGCAGATCGAGCGCCTTGAGAAGGAGCGTGCGGCGGAGAAGACCGACGCCTCTCAGGAACGTATGTGGCGCGAGCGCTTTGATGCTCTGAGTAACGAAATCAACACGTTGCGTGCGCAGCAGAAGGATCAGCAGGTCCGCATCGATCAGCAGAGCAAGGCCGCTGCCAAGGGGCAGGGTGATCAATCCATCGACGACCCATTTCAGGTTCGCGAGCAAAAGCGCCGTGAATTGATGGGCGACGAGATGGAAGCCGAGCTCATGGGCCGCAAGGGCAAGGGCGCAACCCGTCCGTCATCGCGCAACGGCGCGGTGCGGATCGGCATCGTGGGCGAAGAGGGTGAAGAGGAGGAAGAAGCAGCTTCCGATCAGGAAACGCAGGCGCAGGAGGTCTCGCAAACGGCCTACATCCCTGCCGGCTCGATTCTCACCGGCACGCTCATCACCGGTGCTGACTTCCCGACGGGCAAGGGGTCGTACGACAACCCGACACCCTCCCTGATTCGTCTTTCGAAGCATGCGATTTTGCCCAACCGCTATACGTCTGACGTGCGCGAGTGCTTCCTTCTGGTGGGCGGTCGAGGCGAACTGGCGAGTGAGCGCGCCAAACTTCGCGGCGAAACGCTCTCCTGCATTCGAAACGACGGCGGTGTCATTCAGACGAAGTTGAACAGCTATGTCTCGGGTGAGGACGGCAAGGAAGGCATCAAGGGGCGCCTTGTGTCAAAGCAGGGCCAGTTGATCGCTCGCACGATGGTCGCCGGCTTCCTGTCCGGCATGTCTGAAGCCTTTGACTATTCGCAGGTGTCGGTGCTTTCGACGACTGCAGACTCAAAGGTGCAGTACCAGAAGAACTTCAGTACGGAAGCGGCCAAGGGAGGCTTTGCGACCGGTCTTCAGAACTCGCTTGACCGCGTCGCTCAGTTCTACATGGACTTGGCCGATGAAATGGTTCCGGTCGTTGAAATCAACGCGGGCCGCCAGGTCGATGTCGTGGTGATTACGGGTACGACGCTCAACGTGACGGCTCAGACCCAAGTCGCCAAGAATCCCACCCATACCGGGAGCTAAGTCAATAACCCCTGCCTAAAGGCAGAGGCTTGAAAGAGCCTTTATTGACTAGCCTCAGCGCCCCTCTTTCGAGAGGCGCTACGTTGGTTGGGAATGTATAGGCACCGTGGGATGTACATCCTAGTTCCACGCTCTGCGGCCTGTGATTAAAAGCTCTGAGAGGTAGGAGCGGTGTTGCAGGCACCAAACCCCTTCCAACATTGGCGAAGGATGTCAACCGGCCTTCGGGCCGCGTAAGCGGAGCCTGCGGGTATCCGCAAAGATTTAACCGAACTTAGAAAGGAGGACGGCGCTTCCTCCCCTGTTTAAAAACAGAGGTTTCCGCGCCGAATTTCTATGAATTTCAAACGTGTTTTTCTCTCGGTCTCCGTGGCTGGTCTCTTCAGCTCGATGCTTTCGGGTTGCGGCTCCATTGGTGTGGGTGAAGAGGAATTTGCCTGTACGGGCATGCCCGGCAGCGTGTACTGCCACTCGGCTCGCGACGTCTACGAAAAGACGAATGACGGCGTTGTGCCGTCGCCCGTCGGCAAGAAGGACGGCTCCTACAACGAAGAGTGTGAGGACTGCGTTCGTGCCGAGGACGTGAATCCCGAGCTTGCCGTTGAGGAAGATGAAAACAGCCGCTACGCCGTAGGCGTCGGTGTGGGCAGGCCTTCGAAGGCGGCTTCCGAAGAATGGATTGACGTTGTTGACACGAAGACGGGCGAAAAGAAGGTGATTCGCCGCAAGACGCTTGAGGTCAACAACGACGAAGTGATCAACAACTATGTCGCTCCGCGTCTGCCGAGCGAACCGGTTCCTATTAGAACGCCGGCTCAGATCATGCGCATCTGGGTCGCGCCCTATGTGGACACGAACGGCGATTTGGTTGCCCCCGGGTTCGTGTACACCGAAATTGAGCCTCGTCGCTGGATTTATCCTGGCGACGAACAGGGTGGCAACAGCAAGATGTTCGCGCCGCTTCAGGCTACGAGCAGTTATCCCGCATACAAGGCTCCCAAGAAGGAGGCTTACAACAGCCTCGAAAAACTCAAGAGAGACCAAATGCGTAATCACTAAAACTCAGTTTTTAGGAGACATTCCAATGAACTTCAAGTCTATCGGCAAGGTCGCTCTTGCCTGCGGTCTCTTCGCCGGCGCAGCTGCTGTTTACGCCGGCGTTGGTGGCACCACTCCGGGCGGTTCCGAATTTGACGACATCTGGACGCTCATCCAGGGTTGGTCGCAGGGCGTTCTCGGTCGCATCATCGCGCTCGGCGCTCTGATCGTCGGCATCGCCTTCGGCCTTGTTCGTCAGTCCGTCGTGGCTGCCGTCATCGGCATCTCGATGGCCATCGTTCTCCAGTACGGTCCGGACGTCATCGAAGGCATCGTGACCTCCACGGCTGTTGGTGCTGACCTCGCTCAGGTCGCGCTTCTTGACAACGGCATGGATGTTGCCAACCTCGTGAAGTAAGCCTTCCTGCCTAAGCACAAGCGTTCCTGTCGACCCCTCCGAAGAGGACAAGGAGAGGTCGGCAGGGCGTTTTGGCGTGGGACTAGCCAAGGATTCCGCCCGCAACAAAGCCTTGGGCGGGCGTAACGATGGAAGGGGCTGGTTCCACACCAAAACGGCTTTCAAAGAGCTGTTCGGGCGTTTTAACGTCAGCACTCTCGATGCGCGGTTTCTGTTTCTGAAAACAGCGCATCGAGCTTCCGACCGATCCATCCGGTTTTCATCCACATAAGGCAAACAGCATCATGAACACTAGCTTCAAGCGCACTCTCATTACGGTTGCCGTGGCTGCGGCGACGGCTATTACGGCGGCTTCGTCCTATGCGGCGGGCACGATTGAAGACTTTCAGGCACGCGTCAACAAAATCGCCGCTGAAAAGGGTGTGCCGGCTCCGGACGTGAAGAAGGATCTTGAAGCGCAGGCGCGTGTGGACGCTCAGGAAGAGCAGACCCGCGAGGCTTTGGCCAAGGTCTCGCCCATCGAGCGCATCGTGGCCATTGATGCCGACGTCATTCGCGCCATCAAGTCCAAGGACGGCAAGATCATGTATCTCGTCGACAACGGTCGCTTTGCCTTCATCGGCAAGATGGTAGACGTTTGGAACCGCAAGGAGCTGTCCACGATTGAAGACATTGCCGATGCCGTGAGCCACATTGATCTGAAGCGCGTCGGCTTCAAGCTCGATCAGGTGAATCACATTTCCGTGGGCTCCGGCGCAAAGCAGGTGGTGGCCTTTGTGGACCCGCAGTGCGGCTGGTGCCACAAGCTCGTCGGCGAGCTCAATGCCAATCCCGACTACTACAAGAACTACACTTGGAACTTCGTGATCCTCCCGGTGCTCGGCGACCGTTCCGTGCAGCTTTCCAAGAAGCTCCACTGCGCCAAGACGACGGATCAGGGTGAGAAGTTCAAGGCGTTCCAAGGCGGCTTCCGCGCCATCGAGGCGCTTGAGCAGCAGAGCGATTGCGACATGACCAACTTCGAGTCCACCCTGACGGTCGCTCGCGCCTTGGGCGTGCAGGGCGTGCCGATGGTGATCGCGCCCGACGGTCGTTTCGAACGCGGCAAGCCCCGCGACCTGAAGGCGTTCCTTGAGCCCGCCGCTCCGAAGGCGAGCACGGCTTCCACGACGGATGCCGCTCAGGCCGCCGCCAAGGCCGAACCCGCTCCGGCTACCAAATAAGTGGCCAGCAAAGAGGTCAATGTATGGACGTTTTCAAACTCAAGCGCTTTACGGACGAGGGGCTGCTGACGGACGACATTCGTGCGGAACAGCTCATTTCGCCCTTGGCGGTCGACAACGAACATCGCATCTTCATGTGCGATGACAAGACGCTGGGTTTCTGCTTCGAATGCCAGCCGCTCACGGGCGGCGGCGAGAAGGAGCATGAAAAGTTCGACCAGCTTTTCAGTCAGAACTTTCCTTCCAACATGACGATGAGCTTCCTGCTCTTTCGCTCGCCCGACATCGAGGAAAACCTCCTTGTCGCCGAGCGGATGCGCATGAATCACCGGCATCCTCTGTTGACGCCGGTGTTCGAGGAGCGCATGAGGTGGCTGAGGAAGCACACGGATGAGGAAATCGTTGGCACGGCTTTGAACGGTGCGGTCTTCAACGTCGGACGCGTCGTCGACCTGAAGCTGATTGTGAGCGTCAAGATCCCGTTCTCTGGCGAAGAGCCAAGCGAAGACGATATGGAAGACTGCCTTGACTGGGCGACCAAGATCGTCTCGGTCTTGAAGTCCGTCGGCTTTGCTCCGTATCAGATGGATGCGAATCGCTACGTGCGCTTTGTGAATACGTTCCTCAACTGGAATGCACGTGCGACATGGCGTCAGGGCTATCGACCGCTCTGGGAAAAGGACAAGCCTATTCCGCCGCAGTGTTTTGATCCTGATTCCGGGGTCATGATCGCCAATCCGAACTTTTTCACGTTGGGCGAAGACGCCTACGTTAAGGTGCTCTCCGCCAAGAAGATGCCCGAAGCCATGTATTTCGGCAATGCCATCGACTACGTGGGTGACCTGCATGGCAACAACAGCGGCATTCACCAGAACTACGCCGTCTGTTGCAACATCATCTTCCCGGACGTCTCCAAAATGAAGGGGACGCTTGAGAAGAAGCGCACGTGGGCCAACAATCAGGCTTTCGGCCCGTTGCTTAAGTTCGACCCGATCCTCGGCGACATCAAAAAGTCGTTCGATACGATTTACGATTCGCTCAACAACGGTTCTCGTCCTCTGAAGACGAGTTTCCACGTGATCGTTTTCGGAAAATCCGAAAAGGAAGTTACGTCCACGGCTTCGGCTGCGGAATCCTTCTGGTCCGACCAGCACTTCACACTCAAAGAAGACCGGTACGTGATGCTTCCGATCTTCAAGAACTGTCTGCCGCTTTGTTGCGACCGGTTCGCCATCAGCGAACTCTGGCGCTACAAGACGATGACGAGCCGCGAGGTCCCGGTCATTCTGCCGCTCTTCGGCGAAGCCAAGGGGACGGGTACGCCGCACGTGGAACTCCTGAGCCGAAACGGGCAGGTGATGAGCCTGTCGCTGCATGACTCTTCGACGAACCAGAACGGCGTGATTGCGGCGGAATCGGGCTCCGGCAAGTCGTTCCTTCTCAATGAGCTCATTCTCTCCTATATGTCCGAAGGCGCTCGCGTCTGGGTGATCGACGCTGGTAAGTCCTACAAGAAGCTCTGCGAATCGCTCGACGGCGACTTTGTGGAATTCTCGGACCGAAGCAAGATCTCCCTTAACCCGTTCGAGACCATCGTCAACTGGAACGACGAAGAAGATGCCGTGGTGAATCTGGTGGCGACGATGGCCTCGATGGAAGGCAAGCTCGATGACTATCAGATTGCGGCCCTCAAGGGCCACATGCATCAGATCTGGAACGAGACCTACGAGGAGGGCAAGAAGCAGGTACAGGGGACGCTCGATGCCATCAACGCGGCCTATGAGCACAAGATCGAACAGGCTCTGCAAATCTCGGATCGACGCAAGGCGGATGCGATGGTCGAAGACCTTGAGCGCAAGCGCGACCTTGATCTGATGCAGGCCATGCCGCCGTCGACCATGAGCATCGACCTCATTGCCGAACGTTGTCTGAGGGATTCGGACCCCCGCGTGCGCGACGTCGGCGTGCAGTTGGGCTCCTTTACGTCGAAGTCTTCCTATGGTCGCTTCTTCTCTGGCCACAACAACGCAAACTTCAAGAACGACTTGACCGTTCTCGAACTCGACGAACTTCAAGGCCGAAAGCATCTGCGTCAAGTGGTGCTGTTGCAGCTCATTTCGCAGATTCAGCGTGAGATTTTCCTCGGTGAGCGCGACCGCAAGAAAATCGTCATCATCGACGAAGCGTGGGACCTCCTGAAGGAAGGCGAAGTCTCCGTCTTTATGGAACACGCCTACCGCAAGTTCCGAAAATACGGCGGTTCAGCCATCATTGCCACGCAGTCCGTCCAGGACTTGTACGGCAACTCAGTGGGCAAGGCCATCAGTTCGAACTCGGCCAACATGTTCCTTCTCGGCCAGAAGCCGACGACGCTTGAACAGGTTCGCAAGGACAATCAACTCGTGATGGAGGACTGGGCCTTCAACATGCTCAAGTCCGTGCATACGGAAGCGGGCGTCTTCTCGGAAATCTTCGTGAGCGTTGGTCAGCTTCAATGCGTTGGTCGCTTGATCGTGTCGGACTTCCAGAAGCTGCTCTACTCGACCGCTCCCAACGACGTCAACGACATCAAGCAGTACCAGTCACAGGGCATGGGCATTCAGGACGCAATCAATGCGGTTCTTCGTGACCGCGAAGCTCGCCGACGGTATTGATCTGGGCAAAAAGCTCTTGGGAGAGAGGAAAAAGGCCGCTGTTCAGCAAGAACGGTCGGCCATTTTTTCTTGTGTGGCACAGGGATTTTGGAGATGCGGAGGGATTCCGTTCCTGAACCCTGTCCGCTTTTTCAGGACTTGTAATGTAACGACGTACTGTATCGGTAAGTGTTACGGCATAAAAAAGATCGGCAACCAGGATACCTTCGAAACCATTCGTTTCGCCCAACATAAAGCGCCACAGCGGTTTCAAAAGCGAGTTTTGCTTTCAAGTGTGCCAGATGGGGTTGGCCAACTGCCTATGCTCAAACTCAGCGTCGAAAAGCATCCCGGCTTTTCACATTGGTATTTGAATCATAAGAATCAGTTTTGGGCCTTGCACTCATGCACCCCTTATTCCGAAAGTCCGTTTGCTCCCTCATGGCCGGCCTGATCGGCTTCACACAGACGGCAACTACTGTCGCCATGGCGGAAACGGTCACGCCGCCTTATCTCAACAACAAGCCCTTCGCGTCCGAGATCACAGACATGGGCCATGCTGCCAATGCCTTCGGTAAGGAGCTAGGAACCAAGGGGAAGGACGGCGCACCGACGTTAGAAGGAACGTCCATTAAATTCCAAGTGGGCGACAAGGAAATGACGCTCGATAAGAGCGAACTTGCGCCTAAGGACAATGGGAAGAACATCCGATACGCGCATACGGAAGAGGACTTTGAAAAACAGAAAGACCTCTACAACGACGGCGGCGGGATGGACGAAACTGGTGCAGAACAGAAGGATGCGCTATTCACCGATTCCAAGTCGGACAACCCGACGCTGGAAGGCGAGGTGTATGCGTTGTTGGTGGATATTGCCGGCAAGGAGAAGCCTGACCTCAGTGAGGAGCAGTTTTTAGAAAAGACTGAGGAAATCCTGGGCGACATGGAGAATGTCCTTCAGGATCTTGTGACGTGCGACGCAAATTCGGCGTTGGATACTCAGTCGAAATACGTCCATGTCGAAGATCTAAAGGAATGCCAACAAGTTGTCGATAAGACGATGACGTGCGACGTCAAACACGACTATTCGGTTGGCATCATTGAGCATTCCGATGGGCCGTTCAATCTCAAGGCCTGTGCGGATAATCCGACCGGCTGTACCGAGCTGTGGATCGGTAAGGTCGGCGATAACTATTGGGGCGGTACCTGCGCTGTTTATGAACAGTGGACGCAGGTTCGAGTGCGCAATCCTCAGGCCATCATTAGTGCCACGTTCAATTACGCGAAGTGGGACGACTACATGATGGTATATGTAGGGAATCCGGGCAAGGAAACGCTCATCTGGACAGGGCCCTACGACTGGCGAAAGAATCCGAATTACTTCCCACCCGAAACTCCGGGGCGTTGCGAATTAAGCACGTCTTGGGTGGACACGCCCGAGGGCCCCATTCCCAACTGCAACAGCCCGCAGCGATGCCGTTATGGTGGCAAGTTAAAGGAAGGCGGTTCGATGGAATGTGCGTGCAATCCGAGACCCGATTGCATGGATGAGGATGTTTGTGAGTTCGGCGGCACACCGAAGGCCAATGGCACGGATGAGTGTAGCTGTCGCCCTGAACCTGATTGCATGAAGCAGTGCAAGTACGACGGTCGTCCTTTGCGAGATGGCACACTGAGGTGTGCCTGCTATCCAAATCCGCATCCGAAACCCGGTGATAAGGATGAGGATGTAACGCTTCCGTGGACCGAACCGGATCCCGAGCCGGAACCTGAAGTCGGCGAAGAACAACCGGACTCGGCTCCGGACTATGAACGCACGCCTGGTGTAGACGTCACACCGTTCTTCAGAAATGCTAAAGACGGAGAACTGATCAACTTTAAGATCCGTGTGTCTGTGACAGGCGGTGGTGAAGGGTATGGGCGAGTCATTATTCGCTATGACCCGGAAAAGGTGGTTTCGAACGATCTTTGGAAGCCGAAGGATTGCATTGACGCTGCGTTGGGCATTGAAGACGGCATGGCTGAAGGTTCGGTCAAATGTACCGATATGCCCGAAGTCGGGATAGACGGATGTGCATGGATCAATGGCGTTAATGTTTGCGAACGTCACTTGGCCGAATCCCCGCTTAAAGGCATTAGTCGGTTTTGTCGAAAGGTGGCAGTCGATTCCAAGTTCACCTTCAATAAGGGGGATACGGGATGTTGGAATGTGCTTGTCGGCTTTGACAAAAATGGCCATGGTATCTACGACCGCGTGTGTGGCGGTGAAAACCTTGGTGGGAATCTCGACACCTGTACGAAGTACAAGGAAGATCCGAACTGCAAATTTGTCTCCTCAGTATGTACGGGAGGTATGACTGGTTCGACAACCGGCACCTGTTACGTCAACGACGTGGTGTACGACTGCGGCAAGGATGTCAAGATCGAGGATGTTAATGCTGAAACGAAATACGACTGCGACGGCATTGCCTGCCTGGGTGAGAACTGTATCGACGTAGATCGCACTCAAAGTACAGACTTTGCGAAGGTGAACGCCATTCTGAACGCCATGCAATACATGGCGCAGGACATGGAGTGCACCGGTCTGGACGAAAACGGGAATCCGACGGGTGACCAGAACGTCGACTGTACGGTGTTTGGCGGCAAGAGCGGGTACTGCAAGATCGCTGTTGGCGGTTGGCAGGACTGCTGTGAGCCCGTGGGTGGCCCGGGTATTGCCGAGTACATTTCCATGATCCAGGTAGGCCAGCGGTTGCATTCCGCGCTCAACTCCTACGGAACAGCCGTCAATGCGGCTGGCACTGCCACTTCAATCGGTGCAGAGATTGCCGGCAATTATGCGAAAGGTTTCGGGGAAGTGAAGGCCGTTCTTCAAAATGGCGTGAAATGGTTCAAGGACGCCTTTACGAGTGTGGCGGACAATATTTATGGTGGCTTTACGGACTTTTTGGCCACGCCTCTAGAGTGGTTCTCGGGGGCGATGAAGAGCGAGCTACTAACCTCCTGCCAGAATGCAATCGCGAAAGTCTTCGGGGATGCAGGGTTTAAGAATACCGCTCAAGTGATTGGTGGGGCGACGGAAGGTTCCACTGGTGCTGAAGGCTCCATTGGAGATGCAATGCTGAAGGATATGTTCGGCGAGGCAATGGGGGAAGCCGTTGGGAGCGTCATCTCCTTTGTTGGTTGGGTGTATCTAGCCTATCAGGTTGCCAATCTAATCATCCAACTTGTTTACAAGTGCGAGCAATCCGAATACGAAACAGTGAGCCAAAGAGATACGAAGAATTGTCATTACATCGGCAGTTATTGCAAGAGCAAGAAGCTCGGACTTTGCATCGTGAAGCATCGTGTCTATTGCTGCTATCAAAGTCCGCTCTCTCGCATCATCAATGAGCAGATCAAGGCGACGCAACCGGACATCTTGTCCAACGGTGGAGAGTGGGGGGATCCGGAACATCCAAAGTGCGATGGGATCCCGTTGTCCGACATCACCAAAATCAATTGGGATTTGATCAACTTAGACGAGTGGACAGCATTGTTAGTTTCGACCGGGAATATGGTGGAGGCAAAGGACATCGACCTAGATAAGCTGACCGGCAAGGATTCCAAGATGAACTGGACGGCGGATCAGGGGACGGCGACTGATTGGGGTATTCCGAACAATAAGGATCAAACGGACATTACCCAGAAGCAGAATGTTGCCACTCTGGGGCTTCGCGCTGATGGACGCAAGGCCAATGACCGCATGAATACTGTTGAACGCATCGAAAATCACCTGACCGATGTTCAGGTTGACCGTCTTCGTATCGAAGGTGCGCCTTGTGTTGCGCTTGAAGTCGGTAACGGTCTCGTTCTGCGTGGAGGGTGTGGCGAAATGAGCAATGCAGAGTACATCTGCCGTCATAACGGGCCGCTGATTGATTGCGAGGAAATCGCCTATAAGAACTCGCTCAACGAGTTGTTGAACCATCCGTTGACCTCAAAGGACTACTGGGATGATGGCTATCGCTGCTACAAGGGTGAAGTCAATATCGACTGTTCGACGCTTTACTCAAAAGACGCCTACATCAAGGCGCTGGAGGAGTACGCAAAGATCATTGGTGGAACGACTTATCTGAATCGTTACGTCTGCTTGGATAAATCAGGTACGTTCAACCAAGCGATCTGCGAACACGCGATGGAACAGAACTATTGCACCTGTCTCCCTGGAAACTTCATATGTCAGGACGGGAATAAGCCGATTGCTTGTTCGAGCCTCGGCGTTACCAAGACGCCTTGCGATTGCATGCTCGGTGCTTGCAAGGAGGACTGTCCCTACGGCGGCACGCCCGGATCCATGACGGACAACCCGAATTTGGTTTGTTCGAAGGAAAACTGTCCGTATGGAAATGTGACGGAGGGTGCGCAGAACTGCAATACCTCGACTTGCCCGTATGGGCTGTAAAAGTGGCCAACGAAGTGGGAAAAGTTGCTTTTCAGCTCGCCACTTCTCAACGGATTTTTAGCTAAAACATCTTTTACTTCCAATAGGAGAGAGGAATTTCGAGAGAAGTCCCCCGCTACGATATGACCGAGAATCATGAAATGCAGAAAACTTCTTCGATGAGTGCATCGCCAACGGAACCGTCGAAGGTTGAGTCGCAGGATGACACCCGGATGAGTCGCCGCAAGGCGCTGTTGGGCGCGTTGTTTGCTGGAGCAGCCATGACCAGCAAAACGGCAGAGGCATCGGATGCTAATTGTTCGTGTCTTCCTGCGCCAGATTGCAATGCTGTATGTCCCAACGGTGGCTCGCCACGCGGTGACGGTACGCAGGCGTGCGAATGCTTTGAGAATCCGCCGATGCCGACTTTGCACCCGGTGGCCTATTCCGGTGACTACAACTCGTTGGCTAATCGACCGAATCGTGCGGGATCCGATACAGATGGAGGGGATGCAAGAAACTCAATTCGTTGGAACGGCTACGAGTTAAGAAAGCAACATAATCCGAACGCATCACAAATACCTGTTTTTTCTGGTGGTTATGTTGATTTCATTAACAAGAATGAACTTGCAGGTATGCCTGTAATAGGCGCAAGAGTAATTTACGGTGAAGGGGTTCTTGAAACGATAGGATCGAAGCCAGGCCGTCACTGGTATACAAAGAATGTACCCGCTGTGAAACGTGATCAATATGGTCGTGTTGAAGCAGTAGGCTATGCGGCAATTTGGACGCAATGTAATTGCAACTGCTCTTCCAACTGTTGCAACTGTGGCGATGACAGTCGTTGTTTCATCAAAGCAACATTGAAGACGGCGACAGGCGTTAAGGATGTCTCTGAAGTTGCTGTTGGAGATCGTTTGGTTGGTTTGGATGGCTTGCATACCGTAGTGGCCATCGTGCATGGTCAGTTGGGAAAACGCAAAGCAGTTTGTCCTAAAGGAAGTAAGGATGTTGTTCTTACGGAAGATCATGTTGTCCTACAAGATGGACAACCAGTGGTTTACAGCGAAGTCGGAAAGAGAATGTGCCACGACATATTAACTGCTAAGTCCGGCATCAAAGGGCTTTATATCCAACCGTGGATGGACAAGATGATTTCTGTTGATCCTGAGGCTTTTGAGTGTATTGAAATGCCGGAGGACACACCAACTTATACGTTGATTGTTGCCGAGGGCAATTGGGGTATGACGGAAGATGGAACGTCTGTTCTGTTGTGTCAAATGTTGTAATTGGAGAAAGCGATGGAAGTTGTTTTGATGCACAGAAGGTATGTTGATCACAAATCATCACCTTCAGAAGAAGCTGACGATAAGCAAATGCCACCTTCGAAAGCAGAGCCTGCCACTGTGAAAAACGTCGATCTGTTGCCCATTCCTACTGTCCAGCAAAAGGTGACGGCATCTGCTATGCAAGGTCTCGGGCAATTTAGCTATGACGTGCGTATGGGGGCTACAGGCTTGATCGTCGGGGTTCAAGCCATCATGAATGGACGTGCCCCAATAAAGACAAGAATGGTTGTGCCTTTGGATCCTTGGACACAATTAAGCTTTTATTACCATCCTGGTCTTGGACGTATCCAACTGTACGATTCTGACTCATTAGGTGGGTTAAATAATGCGCCTGAATACTACGTAGGGCGTGTCGTTGTGACTGACTCCGAAGCGTTGGTTTACTTGCGTGGAAGAATTAAGGACATCCCTGGGTTTAAAAACATCATCGTGAAAGATGAACAAAATTCGGGTAGTGCCTTTACAACGTATTCCTCAAAAGTCAAACACTTTATTGAAGCGAACATTGCTCGTCAGGAACAGTTGAGTCACATTGATCTTCATAAGCAGATTTCTTATTTGGAAGGTCAAGTTGATGTCTTAACGAAAATTATTATTCAGAGTGGAATAGTACGTAATCCAGAGCAACTTGAATTATTGAAAGAAGCTGATCGTTTCAGTCTGTGTGAAAACCTCGATGCGAAAGCTCTGCGAAAGAAAATGCAGTACAAGAAGTTCGTGCGAGGCATTGACAAGCTGTGCTGAGAAGTAAATGGGATACTTTAGGCATATAACAGTCGATTCATTGCCGGTTGAAGGCGTAAACATTGCGATTGATGAAAATCGAGCCGCATTGCGATTCCTTCAATCGGTTCCTAAAGAAGACCTGCCTCAGCACTGGACGCGTTGTGAAGCCTCTCAGTTGTTAACGACTGAGGAATTAGGTAGGCCCCATTTTGATCCTGCAAGCATAAAGACCTTTTATAAGATCGAAGAAGTATTTTGGGTAGTGACCAATGAAATAATTTTGGATAAAACGGTACCTGAATACCAAAGAATATGGACACCCGGCGTTCATTTTGCCTTTTATTTCGATCCTTCGAGAGGATTGAAGATTGATCCAATTGGGGCGCTAGCAGGTGTTTCTCAACGCAATACTGCCGAACTGATAAGACATTTAGGGGGTATTTGGTGTTTCGATATGTGGGTTAGAAACCCACAAGCACCATTAACCGAGTGTGCTCGATCAATAACCACAGCGCCTACAACTTTATTCATAAGTAACTTGGAAGACTTAGGTGTCATTCAGAGTGCTGAATATGTGATGCAAGGAGGGCGTTCCAAGTGGCTTTCTTTGAGTTACAAACTGACCCCAGACCACGATGAGATTGATCCAGACGGGACGGTGTTCTATACCTTTGAAGTTCTGGATGGGAAAACAAGAGAGGTCGCAGAAGATGTCTCCTGGGACGGATGGCGTATTGAAGCTGTCGATGGTTATGCGCCGCATAAACGAGTTTCAGTTACCAATGGAAGAGGACGTTTTCGAGTGACGGCTCTTGGCCTTAATTCTGGAGAATCAATGAGAGTGAAGGTTGGTCATCGCTTCAATCCATCTTTAGTTGAAGCTATTGTCAGAATTAAATAACTACGAACGTGCTCGTGCCTGTAAGGAGGAAGGAGAGTGGCATACCAGGCACTCAATATTTTGATCGGTAACGCTTGCGATATGAAATGCAAATACTGTTTGCAAACAGGGATAGATGTTCCTGCAAATCGACCTGCCGATTTAACGTTTTTTGCCGAACAATTAGCACTCAACCTGAAAGGCGATATGCCTAAGCGAATCATCTTTTGGGGTGGAGAACCTATGATCTACTGGCGGAACATTCGTCAGGTATTAGATCTGTTTGAAGTCGTAGGCATCTTTCCTAAAGAAGGATTCTTCATCACAACGAATGGCCAAAAGATGACTGACGAGTATGTCCAATACGTCAATAGTCATCGCGTTTGGACGACTGTTTCAACGCATGATTGGGATTTCAGTGAAGATCAAATGACCCGCATATTCCAACTCGATCATTTCTCTTTGAGTGCCATTATTCACCATCATCAGTTGTTCTTTTGGGATCTGCGCGAAAGGTTTTACGCGTTAGAGGAGAAGTTCGGTTTCAAGCCTCGTCTTTATTTGCATTTTGTTCGTGCGAATGATGGTTGTACGCCCGAGTTTTATTTGACTAAATCAGACGTAGACGTGCTTTGTGACCATCTGCTTTACGACGTGATGGGATTGGCTTTGCGCGGGGACGATTGGGCGAGGTGGCAATGTTCACAACTACTCTCGGATCGAAATAGAGAAGTTGCCAAAGGGCAGGGGAGTAAGTGCGTCCGAGATGACAGCTTGTCCATTGATCTGCATGGCAACATCTACCAATGTCATCACAATTTTGATGCTTCGAATATTTGTGGGAATCTGTTCAAGAAAACTATCCCCATTCATCCAGTCGGATCCATAAGTCCGCATATTTATAGTGATTCTCAAGCCTGCCGTGAATGCGAGATTTTTGAGGAGTGCCATGGGGGGTGTTATCTGTCTAATACACATGAAGTGGATTGCTATTTGGCCAAGCGACTTCATGAGGTTTATGAGATTTTTAGCACCCATCTTCCGATGCACTGGAATTAAGTCCTACTCTCTTTTCATACGGTTTGAAAGAGAGGTTGTTTCCTCTCGCCAAGCTAAAGGCAATTACCATGCACTCTTTTGTTGAACTAGAACGTATTTGTTTGATTTTAGGGATGGCTTGCAATTTTAAGTGTCGATATTGCATCCAAAAGAATTTATCTCATCCACGAATTTCAAAACACCCTTCGCAAGAGGTGATTACCTTCCTGTCTAATCAAGCAAAACGCCGTCCTCGCCATGCTGGTCAACGTGCGCCGCTAAAGATCCAGTTTTTTGGTGGCGAACCGCTCCTTTACTTTGAAATAATCAAAGAAGTGATTCATCAAGTCCCAGAGTCCAACATTGAATGGAGTGTCGTCACGAATGCTTCGTTGTTGACCGATGAAATCGTCCACTTTTTTAATGAACACAAAGTACGAGTAAATATTTCTTGGGATGGCAATCAATCTGAATCTGCGAGAACGATGAATGTCCTAAAAGATCTGGTTTTGCTAGAAAGAATCTCCAGATTGAATCAATTTACGATTGATGCAGTGTTGTCGGCTTATTGTCAGGATCCTTATCAATTGAGAGCTGAAGTTAACCAAGCGTTTGGTCAGCCTGTTTCAACTAAATTTTCCTTTATGGAAGTAGATCCATCGACCCCTTTGGAACTTTTGAATTACGATCTTCCGGCTTGGAAATTAACTTGTGATCGAATGGCTCAAGCTGCTTTGAAGCAGTTCTTGCGGGGTAATTTCACGTCAGAAGATTGGGAATCAGCATTGTATCGTCGATATATATTCGCCTATTACGACACGCTTGAAAATAAGCGCAAGGGCCGTGATCACGGCTTTGAAGGGGGTCGAATGAATGTCGATCTCGACGGTCGTGTGTGGTTCTGTAATCATGCCGTTGCTCAAATAGGGACAATCGGTGATTTATGCCAAGACATCAATCGTAGGGCTGAACTACATTTCGATCAGTTGGTGACTGAGAATAAACAGCACTGTGTTGAGTGTGCGTGGTATCCGTTTTGCAATCTCTGTTGCCCACGACAGTCTCAGAGCATCCCTGCTGAAAGACAGTGCCAGTTCTTAGCTGTTTTCTTCTCGTCCGTTGCAGATGTCATGCGTCAATTCGAGGCAACTAAATCGTAAAAGGCTTCGTCGTCATGCTTATCAAATTAGATTGCGTTGATCTGGAGCGTCCCAATTCGATGGTACAGTACGAGTTTTGTACAAAAACCCATCAGGTCATGTTGAATGGCGTGCGACAGTCTTTTGAAGAATGTAAAAAAGACCCTCGTTTGAGCTATCACGAACCTGTGATGGCTTTTGCTTCAAAAGACAAAACTTTCCGTGACGCAAACATTCAAGGCTACAGCCTACAACCGGAAATCACACCTTATTCTCAAGAAAATCCATTGATTGGCAAGTCGAGAACCATATCAAAGTTGAGTATCCAACTAGGTTTAGCGTGCAACTATCAATGCAAATATTGTCTACAAGCACAAAACCGAGCTGACGCAATAAAAGTTCCTTCAAGGGAAGAGATAGATGCTTTCTTGTTGAAGTTCAGAGAGGCTGGTATCCATTTAGACCCTAACGCAATGGTCGATCTATGGGGAGGGGAGCCGCTCGTATATTGGAAGGCTTTAAAGAGTCTCGTGCCACAATTAAGAGCGATGTTTGGCGAAAAAATAAGACTTTCGTTGTTCACAAACGGCGTTCTATTGACAGATGAAATCACGGATTTCTTAATCAAATACCATGTACAGGTGCATATTTCACACGATGGACCAGGCTTTGCACTGAGAGATAAAACCAATCCTTTGTTTGATAAAGAAACCAAAGAAAAATGGTTGAACCTACATGAAAAAAGTCGTCTAGCTGGTGTTCCGATGTCGTTTTTTGCAGTGCTTCATCAAGGCAATTGCGATCTATTTGAACTTCGTGGCTACTTTGATAAGTATTTCTCGCCCCACGTACATTTGGACTTTGGTGGTGCCGCTTCAGAAACTGAAAATCTTCATGAGGAAAGTATTATTGACGAAGAACAAGCGAATGTATTGCGGTGGTCAATGCTTCGTGCTGTCGTGACTGAACCTGGGAAGTGGCCTGGGCTAGAGCGTCGCGTGTTCAATCTTATGGGGCGTTTAGTCCATCAAATTCCACCTGGAGGCATTAGGTATCACTGCAATGCTGTTGACGAGTCTGTTTTATGCGTTGACATTCAGGGAAACATCTTAAGTTGTCAAAATAGATCCGCGTCCACGCACAAAATTGGATCCTTGACAGAATACGGAGCGATAAAAAATCCTTTTTTCACGCACTGGAAACTTCGTCCAGATTGTGCCGATTGTTTGGTGCTTGGTGCTTGTAAAGGGGGATGCCCAGATATATCAGATCAAGCGATGGCTCGTTGTTGTGTAAACGATTGGGCGTTCCATTACGGTGTTTTTACTGTCGCGTGGTTTCTCTTGACGGGGACAATTATTCAACGTATCGACCCACTCCCTAAATTCCTACTGAGAAGACAGAAAGTGGTGCCCATTCATAAAGAAAACGAAAAAGGGGAATGATAGTGAGCATCGAAAAACCAGAAGAATCAGACATTAGTAAGGTGTATCTCATGCTGGGGCCTGCGTGCAACCTGAAGTGTCGACATTGCTATCAGACTGATGTGCCGATGCCTCGCTTACACAAAACCATTCACGAAGATGTCTGGAAGTTCCTTAAATATTTAAAAGAAACCTATGCCCATAACCCAAAGCGGTTGGTCTTTTGGGGCGGCGAACCATTGCTTTATTGGAACTTGATTAAAGAGGTCGTTGAAAAACTAGATGACTCAGCCTTTTCGTATTGGATCATGTCAAATGGTGTGTTGCTTAAGGATGAACACGTCGATTTCATAAATGCCCACGAAATAAACCTGTCCATAAGCAATGATGGCCCATTAACAGCGAAGGTGAGAGGGGTTAACGTTTTAGATGATCCAGCATTCTGCGAGCGATTTAACAAGGTTAAGCATCGTTGTATTGGCATTACAACTCATGCCTACAACATTGATCCATACACCTTGGCCGCTTACATAGAAAAAAGGTTAGGGCAGATCACTCTTTACTATCAGTACATCCTTGAGTGTACGTTTGACATGGATGCTGATCTTTACGACTTTGATCTCCAAGCCTATCAGCGCAACTTACGCCGTTGCCGTATGAATTTCATTCCAGACTTTATTAGTGGAGATAAAAATACTCCAGCACGGGCAGCACTTCGAAGAGGTGTATTTGGGGTCGAGCGCTTAGTTGAGAGACGAAAGCAGGGACTAGACGACGAATGGTATCCAGAATGCTGTCCAATGCGAAACGAAATGAATGTAGATATTGAGGGGTTTGTTCACGCTTGCCACAATCGTACAAGTGTGATCGGGCGTGTGACTGATGGCTATGAACGCTTGTTGACTTCGAACGACGATTACTTTAGGAAAGCAATAGCTTCGAAAACGGAATGCCTTTCTTGTGAGATCAATGATTTATGCAGGCATGGTTGTCCGTTGAATCCTATGTCGGAAGGGCAGCGCCGATGCTGTGAGGCGGAAAAAGTGTACTGGCAGGAAGCAATGAAGACAGTGTTGGATGGTCACATGCAGGGGGTGACATTCCTCAATCAAAACCGACGAGAAGTGTCCAAGAAATCAGAAACGGAGGGGGAAGAATGAAATATCGCATTGCGTGCGCCAAGCCCGGAAGGCCTGAAGAGACGGCATCATACCTTTACGACAATCAGACAAATGAAATTTTCGATTCCGAAGGATGTCTTGTCGACTTCAAAAAGGATGAACGGTTCGCTGATTTTTTAACGAAGAAGTCATCGGATCGAGTCGTCAAAGATTTCTCGCCAGATGAGCCGATCATTGGGAAAAGCCGCCGACTGACCACGCTCAAGATTCAATTGGGGATGGCATGCAACTATCATTGTCAATACTGTTTGCAAAATGCCTATCGTGACGGCGGGGCAAGAGTCGCTAACGAACAGACGGTAGACGCATTCTTCAAAATCTTGGATGAACAAGGCATTAAGTTGGCGGTAGATGGGCAGGTTGAGCTGTGGGGCGGCGAGCCTCTGGTGTATTGGAAGACGCTCAAGGTTCTTCTTCCGAAAATACGGTCTCGTTGGGGAGACGAAGTTCTGGTCAAGATGGTCACCAACGGATCTTTGCTGACCAAGGAAAAAGTGGATTTCCTCATGGCTCATCGCGTGACTGTTATCGTTTCACACGATGGTCCGGGATTTGACTTGCGTGATGATGTCGACCCACTGACCGTGCCGGAAATCAAGGAGGCGTGGTTGTATCTCCTTGAACAGAGTCAGGCAGCAGGTGTGCCGATGGGCTTTTGTGTCGTTATTTCTCCCCAGAATGTGGATCTGTTCGCCTTAAAACATTTTTTTGCCACTCAATTTTCGCCAGAGGCGCATTTTTATTTCGAAGGTGTTGTCACAAATGACGGTGCTGCAAACGACGCGTGCTGTCTGACGCCAGAAGAAGCGAGAACGTTGGATTCGGCGGTGTTCAAGGCATTGATTCAAGAAGAGGGGCAATGGGAGTCGTTGGAGTGGCGTGCGTTGGGTTTGATGAGGTATCTCATCAACCGTGTGCCGGCGGATCGCATTGAGGGTCGATGCGATAGCATGAACCCGAAAGTCATGGTCGTGGATCTGTATGGCCGGATCGGAACCTGCCAGAATCGTCCTACGAAGCAATTTCAGATCGGAGCCCTTTCAAATTTACCTGCGGTGAGGAATCCTTACTTCACGCGATGGACTCATCGACCGGCATGCGGCAAGTGCCTGGTGTTGTCCGCATGCAAGGGCAGTTGCACACATCTGACCAACGAAAGTCTAGCGTTGTGTTGTCCGAATGAGTTCGTATTTCACGCCGCTATCTTTGGTGCGGTCTGGTTCCGGTTGACCGGCACGATTATGTTGAGTGCTTTGCCCGTCGTTGAGTCTGCATAAGCAAACAGGACTTCCCAAAAGGAAGCCCTGTTGTCTTGGGATTTAAAAATCGCTTCCGAAACTGGAACTAGAGCTAAATCCTGAGTCGAACCCAGATCCGAAGCTATCGTCAAAGCTAGAGCTAGAGAACGAATCGTCGAAGATCGAGGTTGAAAAGCTGTCGGTGTTGCTCCATCCGACGTCGGTGGTATCCGTCGCTGAAGCGATCATCTCCTCCTCGTGATGAACATTCTCCGGCAAGGCTGCGTAGGCTGGATCGTTTACCGTGTCAACTGGGTGAGTCGCGTTATTGTCATGGCGTGTCGGGTCTACAGATGTGCCATGAAAAATGTTGTCCGGCAAGTATGCGTAAGCGGGATCCGTTGAGGTATCGGATGCAGAGTCGCCCCCGTGAAAAAACGAAAAGAGTTTGTTGAGAAAGGACATGGTGACGTTTCCTCCGCGTCCTCAAGGGTACTTCTCTTGAGGACGTTTCTCAAAGGATTACTGAGCTTTTGGGTTGCCTGATTCGATTTTCGTAACTGGGCGGTTTTCTGGAATGACTACGGTGAAGTAGTGCGTACCGGTGCTGTCGAGGACGGCCTGCGGCGTCCAGCGTCGATTCTCTTGCTCGTCATAATATTTGTACGCAGGAACATAGATGGCTTGACCGGGCTTCAGGTATTTCTGAAGTCCCATCAGGAAACGCTGTTCAAAAGCAAGTTTGTCAAGGTGCGAAAGTTTGGATTGGATGATGTTTAGAGGATAGTAACGATCTTGGTTGTACCCAAAGTGGTTGATCCAACGCTCGGTTTTACCGTCTCCTCCCAAAGCAGTCGGCACGATTTCTTTGGCTATCTTCCAACTGTAGGCTTCTCGAACGCCCATCGGACGATATGGTCCCCATTCAACTCGGCAGTAACCGAATTCATCCATCCAACTGGGATTTTTGGGGTCGTACTTCGGGCAGCCGATGGCATCGTTTTCCAACAACTGATAAATGTTGAGCCAACTTGAATTGGTTGGTGACGGATCGCCAATGAAATCAACAACCAGTTCTCCGACAGGCTTGAATCCCATGTCCACCGCAGCTTGGGTCAGCATCTGCACGAATTGCTTGCCTGCATAGATGCCTAGATTGATTTCGCGATTCCGCTCCGGCGTGAGTTCGGGATTGTTGATCTCGTTTTCAATAACGATTTTCTTTTCGGGCGGAAGAACAAACGCGGCCTTCACATAATCAGCAGGGGGGTAGTCAAGATTTTCATCTTGTACGGAGGAAAACAGAGACCCGACTGCGGCAAGAGCCAAACCAGCTCCTAAGGATGCAGAAGAATTGGTCCATCGCCCGTCGAAGCTGTCGGCGATCATGAGGGAATTGGTCAGCGTTCCCGAAGAAGAGGATTGATTCGGATTCAAAACGATGCGCGGCGGCTTCGGTGCCGTTTCAGGCGTTAGCTTGCCTTCTTTTCGAAGGCGGTTGACTTCTGCTTGATAGGCGCGTGCTTCGGTATAGTCTCGTTGCGTGTTGCGCTTAGCATCGAAGACCATCTTATCGGCCAGGTCTTTTTCATCAGCCCATAGCACTGTATCTTCACAACCCAGGCAGTTGACCGTTGTTTTAATCGCGGATGCCACCTTCATGGCGTGCGAGCTTTCGTTGGTCGTAGGACGCGGTTGTTGGAGTTCAATGCCGGAAAGAGAGGTCGGTGCGATGGCACATCCGGTTAATGTTAGTGCAGAGGCGAGTGCCGAGAAGAGAGCAATTTTTTTCATTGGCTTGGAAATAAATTAGTTGAGATCAGGGTTTAAGGCAAGGCGTTGATGCCTTTTGTCCAAAGAATTTTGAGCACCGTGAGAGCCGGTCCCTTGGGTTGAATGGAGCCGTTTTCCCACTTGTCTGTGGTGCTTTGTGCAACGCCGAGGAGCTTTGCAAATTCACCGCGTGTCATACGAAGACGGCTTCGAAGTTCTCCTACGGCTTTGGCGTCGAACGGTTCGGGGAGTTCATTTTGTCGGCGTTGTGCTCGAAGGTTGTAGTGAACGGAATCGTGCAGATCGTTCACAAGGTCGTCTGAACGATTTGAAGTGGCCATGAGGTCGTATTGGGCAATTTCCGGATTCATCAGCTCAAAGATGCCTGGTCCGAGCTTTGCGATGGCACAGAGTGCGATTCGTGCTGTATTAGGGATGGTTTCTCCCTCTGTTTCCCAACGAAGAACGGTTTTAGGGGAGACTCGCAGAAGTTCTCCCAATGCCTCTTGTGTAAGGTTGTGTTTTTCGCGGAGGCTCACGACGTCGCTGGGTTTGAAAAGAGGCCAGTCGATCTGGCCGTTTAGATAATCACGAAACATCATTTCAAATCGGGTCAATTTCCCGACTGCGTAGTCATCGCGAGATTGCGACGACGACATGGTTTTCAGGGCAGTAAGAGAAGACTGTTTCACGGCGAGATTTCGGTAATGATGGAAGTTCCCGATAATCTCTCAAATTATCCTCCTGTTGCGTAAATTTTACACAAAAGCTCTTAAAAAGTCATTTGGATATGAAAGCGTAAAAAAATACAATCTCTTCTCTCGTTGGATTCTGAAAATCCGAACAGGAAACAGGGGCAGGAGGACATTATGTGTGGGGAAGCGTGAGGCATTGTCTTCACGGTAGCAAAACCCGCTTTCTAGCCTGCCAACAGTTATGGCGGTCTGTTGAAGAATCACGAGGTCAGGCTCATAGAAGCCATAGCTTGAGGATTTTTCATGACAGACAGTACGAATGCCGAAACCATCGTGCCGGGCAACGGTTTGGGTGCATTGGTGACAACCGGCCTAGTCTCGGCGATTGCGGCCTTCTCCGCTACGCTTCTCTACTTTCACTATTTTCCGCCTGTGGTGGAAAAGCCCGCGCCCATTGCGGTTGTGGACATGGTGAAGCTCGGCATGGCCGTGACTAAGATGAGCGGAGAAGGCGATGCGTCGGCCTTCATGAACACGGGACGCGCCATTGCCATGCTTAAGGAGTACGGCTACATCGTTCTGGACAGTCGCATGGTCATTACGGCTCCCGATGTCTACATGAAGAAGCCTTCCGATTTGATCGAAGGAGCGCCGGACATGGACAACACGCCGGGCGGTTACGTGCCTCCGAATTTGATGAACGGGGTTAAGGATGACAACGTTCGCAACTAAGTTCAAGGCGAAGTGTCGTGAGTGGGCTTCGCCACTACTGAATTCGACGGTGCAGGAGCGCAAGCGCTGGCTGTACTTGACCGTGATCTGCTCCGCTGCGGCTGTCGGTGCGGAGGTCTGGTTCTATGACAACTATCGCATTGCTTGGGATCGCCAGATTCTCCGCTGCCTTGATGCACGCTTCCTCCTTGTCGACTTGAAGAGCAAGCCAAAGCATGTCAATGCCATCGAGCGCAACAAGATCTACGCTTACACCTCGGCACAGTCTGCTCCGATCATCAAGGACGGCACGCTGGTGGGCAAATACCTGCGCGGGATGCCAGGAGATACGGTCGAAATTCGATCCGACGATACGGTTTGGATCAATGGTAGGAAGCTCGCCGAGGGTATGCCGCATCTGCGCGGCATGACGCCTAAGGAGCGTCAGAAGTTTTATGGGGTTCGCGTCCTGAAGGAAGACGAGTATTGGATGATGGGAACGAAGTACCTCTCCTTTGACTCGCGTTACTGGGGACCGATTCACCGCTCGCAAATCGTAGGGAGAGCCTATGTCCTCTTTTAAGCGTAGCCTTCTGGGAGCAGCGGTCGCAATGGCCGTTGTTTCTTTATGTGCGCATGCCGCAGAATCTGAGTCGATGTTCAAGCATGCGCCTTCCATATCCGATTCTGAAACTCCGTCAATCGCAAAGAGACAGGGTAATTCCATTACGAAACGCACGTCGCCCTCTTGGGGTGAAGGCCAGGCAATGAAAACTCGTCGACTTCCTGATGGGCGTGTGGTCGTGTCAGGCAAGATGCATGGCGGGCGCGGAATTGACATGGAAGTAACCATTCCGAAAATCACGCCCGAGGTCCGTATGACAGGCCCAGCAGGCGTGGACGAAAACGGCAATCCCATGACGTGGCGTCAACGCAAGGATCGCGAGATGGCGTATCGGATGGTCTACGAGGGGCTGAAGGCTCAGGGCTATGACTATGAGACGTACAAAAAAAGCAAGGAAGGCGTCAAGACTCAACTGGACATGTGGAACGAATTGACAGAGGAAACTCGTCGTCAGATTAAGGAACACGGCCCCATCAACTCCAAGGACTTCATTCTTCCAGGTTCGACGCCGGAGTTGAGTGCTCAACTTTCCGATCCAGAGGTTGGGGTTCGCAAGGAAAACGGCAAGCTCGTTTACTACCTGAACGGCCAGCGCCTCAATATTTACCCGGAAGCCACGCCCAAGAAACGCATCGAGCCTACACCAGTCACGAAAACGACGACGAAGGTGAGCAAGTCCCAGCGCAAGCTGACGAAGGAGGAAGAGGCTCAAAAGAAGAGAGAGCTTGAGGCTCGTAAGGGCAGTCCTTTGGACGCTATGGATAAACCCGCCGTGGATGCCTTGCCGAAGGCTCCGCCGTCGACGGCGTACGAGCCTGAGCCTGACGAGGATCTGCGCCGTCGTCCGACCGACATCATTCTCGCTCCAGAGGACCTTCCTGATGCCGAAGAAGTTCGTGATCGTGTGGAAGACATGTTCCCGGATATGGGAAAGTTCGACTCATTGTCAATGAATGAGCATGGGGCAAAGTGGCCAGACGAAGGCGTTGCGCGGCTTCACTCGGGTGGTCCGGGCTCGATGCCGGCGGTAGGCTCAATTTCGGAACGCATTCTCTGCACCTTGTTGGGAATCTCTGAAGCCGTTGCTTCCGAGTCGGAAGATGACATCAATGCGGCCAAGGCAATTCGTGTCGGCGAGAAGTTCCAGGATTTGGTGGACGAGATTGGTGTCGGCTCGAATAATTCCCTGAATAGCCGAGAGTATGCGAATATTCTGAAGGAGATTCGTGCTCATCATGACAAGGTTGCCAAGTCTGTCACTCAACCGTCGGAAACGCCAGAAGGCGAAGAGGATGGAGAGCCAACGTATCTCGGAACGGTGGAGGTGGAAGGCGAGCATTATGATCCTGCAGCGTTTGCTGCAGATGTTGTCAACCGAACGACCAAGAGTCTGACGCCCGAACAGTTTGAGGAGGACGTTGCCGCAGTGGTCGGCTCTCTGTCGGAGACGAAGGTTAACGGCGGGGTGGATGTTCTGTCTGTTCTGGAGGACATTCTCAAAGCCAATCCCGAAATTTTTGAGGCGATACCTGATGCAGACAAGCAGTTGCAACGTCTGAGAGGCGACGTCTACGACATCACGCCGCCCAACCCCAACGGCGAGCAGACCTTCATATTCGTTTCATATTCCTTGTCGGAAGATGTGCTCAAGGACATTATTGAGCGCAACGCCAATCGTTCGGATGTGACGCTCGTCATGCGCGGCGTACCTGAGGGAATGCGCATTGACAATGGGATGCTGAAGCTCCAGACGTTGATTAACGAAGCCAAATCGAGCGTGGCGCTGGTGTTGGATCCGCCGCTCTTTGACGTGTACGGCATCACTCAAGTGCCTGCCGTGGTTCGAGCTGGGCGAACGCCGTCGAAGTCCCTAATGAACCCGAATGACCCCAAGGGGCGTCGGTATGCAACGATGGTGGCCAAGGTGGAAGGCCTTCACAATGACCGATGGCTTCTGGAGCAGATCGAGGCTGGCGAACGAGGCGATCTTGGATTGCAGGGCAACGTCAAGGAAATTGCCGAGCCGAATCTCATCGACGAGATGAAGAAGCGGGTGGCGACCATTGATTGGGATAAGAAAAAGAAAGAAGCGATCAAGCGTTTCTGGAAGAAGCAAACCTTCAAGGTCTTTCCGACGGCTGAGAAGGGGCGTGTGCGCGAAATTGATCCGAGCATTCTGGTTGAGCGCGACTTGAAGGATTTGGCAGGGCGTCCGATCCGTCGCGCCGGTGACATTGTGAATCCGCTCCAGATTCGTCCCTTTACGCAGACGGTTCTCATCTTCAATCCGCTTTCGGAGGATGAAATGGTACGCGTAGCGGCCTTTAGGAAGGCTTATGAAGAGGCTGGGAAACTGAATCTGGTGTTGATCGCAACACAAATGGACAAGGAAAAGAGCTGGGAAGGCTACAAATCGCTCACGGACAAGCTGGATGCACACGTTTTCATGATGACGCCTGAAATCGAATATCAGTGGCACATTGAGAAGACGCCTGCTGTCATTACAGCCGACAACAGCCGACACCTCTTCCTTGTGGAGGAGCTAGGGCCCGTGAAAGAGGAGGAGGTCAAATGAGTTCGACGACAAGAAAGGTGGCGGTGCTCGCGGCTTCATTCTTGTTGGCCACTTCGCCTGCATTCGCATTGGATGAGAGTGGTCCAGGTTGTTACGATGCTGAAGTGCTAGGGGCGAAGCTCCTTACTGCGGTTTGTTGGGATTGTGTATTTCCGATTCTCAATTCGAATGCTGTGATCATAGGTGATAAAGATCGCATTCCTCCTGGGGCGGCGGATGATAAATTCCTTGGTGCCTGCATGTGTTATGACAACCTTGGCGTTCCGAAATTCGGCTTTCGAACTTCATTCTGGGAGCCGATTCGACTTGTGGAATTGGAGAGGCAGTCCGGCTGTTCATCTGTTCTCGGAGGTGTTCGCCTGCCTTTTAATAGATTGAATCAGGGGCAGCAACAGAAACTTAGTACGTCTGATGAGGTTGGTAATGACGGCAAGACCTATCGCCATTACCATTACTACACTTTCCCGCTCATGTACATGCTTGACATGTGGGTACCCTCGCGATGTAATCCTGGCGGCTACATGGACTTGGACTTGCTCTACTTCTCCGAAGTGGATCCGACTTGGAATAATGATGAAATTGCGTTCTTTACGCATCCAGAAGCAGCATTGATTGCTTCTCCCTTGGGGCCGATCGCTTGTGTACCTGATGTTTTTGGCGCAAATGTTGGACAGCCGATCCAGCAACTTTATTGGTGTGCCGGCTCTTGGGGCGTCATTTTCCCGACTTCTGGAAATGTTCTGAGTCGAGAGGGGACAATGAAAACCACGAGCTTGATGGCGGCGCGTGCCATTTATGCGCTTCATCGGCGCGGGTTGGAATGGCGAAGTATGGGTGACGATGCGATGTGCGGAGGGAAGCTGGCTCCATACTTCCCGAAAACTCAGTATCGATTCCAGGTTTTTCATCCCGTTGCTGAAACAAGCGATAACCATGTCGTAGGGGAAATGGTTTATACGTGGGGCTTAGGTCGAACGATTCCTGCAGTTGGGGAGGATCCTGTCTATCTGATATGGAGATGGCTGGACTGCTGTAATACTGGATCTTGAGAAATGATGAGAAAAAAACTTGATAGTCGAATTCTGGATGAAATTGTTGGGCCGCCCTACGGTCGCTGGTTGGAGATCAGGGAGAACGGCGTCGATGAGTTGGTTCGGGTCGGGATGCTGCCGTCGACAAGTGCTCATATGACGGAGGATGCCGACAGGCGCGTTTTTGAGGAGCATGCGCCCAACGTTGCACCGTTTGTTGAGCAGGCGCTGAGGGTGCCGTTCTTCTCAAGCGAGGCGGAGGCTCGAAAAATGACGCTTGAACATTTCGTGCCGCCGTTCTTGAGAACTTGGCTGGAGCCGCAGTGGGCGATTCAGAAAGTTATTGGGGTGGTGCCTTCGAGTGAGCTTGAACAACTCTTGGGGACGAAGTGGTGGCGCGACTACACGACCGACTTCATTCTTGAGCGGTTCAAGCCATGGTCTATCTACATCAGCTTCAATGACATGGCAGATCCGACGGGGAGTGATCGCTTGTATGAAGGAGCCTATGTAACCTTTGATCGGCAGGACGGTGAGTTGCGTCTGGTGATTCAGCACATGACGCGCACGGGGGTGTGCAATCCGGCGCTTTACCATTCCTATCCCTTCCCGAAGGGTAGGAGCCTGGTGGAAATTGTTGAGAACTACGCTTACGACAGTCCTTACGCGCCACTTGTCGAAAGCCTCGATGTTGAGGGTGACATGCGTGAGGTCTTGCGCCACAGTGGTAGGGTCATTGCCTGTCGGGTTCTACCGCTTCTGATTGCGATGTTGAGCGAAGACTTTGAGCGCGTCATGCTCAAGATTGACATGAGGACCGGGGAGTATGACTTGCATCGAGCAGTCGAGTTGGCTGATCGTCCGTGGGATGGAGACATTCTGTCGACATTGAAGAGGGCCGACGATGACGAGGTTTCACTTTTGGTTGTGCGCCCGAGGGTGTGCGGTTTGGACGACCTTTTGAATTGAGCTTTTTGTAGGCTGATGATATGATACGGTACGTTGATATGTTACAGAGAGACCCAAAGTGAATATCCAAGAAAAAGTGCATGCCATTCTCGACGAGGCCAAGGCGCATGACAAGCCGCTCCCGTCTTTGCGCAGTCTGCGTGCTCAGGTGGGTGGTGGCTCGCTGACGACGATCTCTGAAGCGGTCAAGTCTTGGCGTTTTGCGCAGTTGGAGGCTGCAGGCCAGATTCCTCAGATTTCTGAGAAGACGAAGGTGCACCTCGCCGATGTCCTCTGGCAAGCCATGATGCCGATTTTGCAGACTCAGGTTGAGGGCGTTCGCCAGAAGGCCGAGGCGGGCATCGAGATCGAGCGCACGGAATCTCGCAAGCTCTTCTCTGCTTCGGAAGAGATGCTTCGCGAAGCTGAGTCCAAAGAGGCGATGATCGGTCAGTTGAATGATCGCCTGCAGCGGCAGAGCAGGGAGTGTGCGGAGCTTCGGACGAAGGTCGCAATGCTTGAAGAACAGTTGGCCGAGTCGCAGCAACAGCTGAAAGTGACCAAGGAAAGGGAACGTCAGGCGGTGGCTACCATCAATTCACTGCGCGAGTTGGCGGAAAGCCTGAGGACTCAGGTGCTGAGCATCCACGAATTGATCCCGGATCTTGTCGAAAAGATGCGCCGGAAGGAGGCCGGCAACTAGCAGGCATAGCAGGAAATCCCCTTGGGAATCTCTGCGGCACAAGCCTTGCAAAGGCATGCGTCTTCCTCGCCTTTCTGGCAAAATAGCTCTCAACAAGGAGAGTTTGCGAAGCATCTCAAATCCGCCCTACAACTCCGGCCAGACTCACAAGATTTTCGAGGTCGAGTCTTCGGCATCGGAAGGGGTCCCCGCAAGGGGTTCAAAAACGACAAAGCCCAGTGTTGGTAGCACTGGGCAGAGTCTTTGAAAGGAAATGCGGATGCTCACAACATTCATTTCCTTGCTAGGAAGTTTAGCACAAGCAAACCTCGTTTGGAACGGCGATATTGTTGTCGTCATGTCCGGCGGAGGCGTCGATTGGCCTTGGATTTGCATCCTCGCCGTCATCGTCTGCGTCGCTTGGGTGATTACTTCCCGCAAGCGTTAAACGACTTTTGTCGAACGGAAACGGGGTCTCCGAAAGGGGGCCCCGCTTGCGCTTTCGGGCATGCCATCGAAGGACGCGTCCTTTCGGACTCTCTGGCAAAATATCGGTAGCAGGGAAGTTGCGAACCATCCCTTCCGCCCCACAACTCCGGCCAGGCTCACGAAATTCTCGATGTCGAGCCTTCGGCGTCGGAATGGGGTCCCCGCAAGGGGTTCAGAAACGACAAAGCCCAGTGCTACCAACACCGGGCTAAGTCTTCTAAAAGGAAATCAGGATGCTAGCCACATTCATTTCCTTGTTAGGAAGTTTAACACAGGCGCAAATCGTTTGGACTGGCGACATCACCATCGTCATGTCCGACGGCAGCGTTGACTGGTTGGGGCTTTGCGGCCTCGCCGTCATTGTCTGCTTTGCTTGGGTTGCTTCCCGCAAGCGTTAAACGACTTTTGTCGAACGGAAACGGGGTCTCCGAAAGGGGGCCCCGCTTGTGCTTTCGGGCATGCCATCGAAGGACGCTTCCTTTCGGACTCTCTGGCAAAATATCGGTAGCTTTACGCGCGGTTCCTTACGTCATCTGTCAAGCGATTAAGGGCCGCTTTAGCTGCGATTTTTGATCTTTGAGCTGGCGTTAGGGCCGCGCTCCTCGCTTTTGCAGTTGCTTGTTTTTTAAGATTTTTTGCTTGCATGTGACCTCCTGTAAGCAATGTGCTTGCAGAAGGCTTATGGCAAGCAGGAACGAAACAGAGGCGAGTGTCAAAAAAGGTTCATCTCGGAAGTCCGTGGAACGCG